>JAEZPL010000407.1 GCA_023413605.1 Pseudomonadota bacterium | reverse complement strand
ACGAAACCGTGCAGGGCGAGCCGCCGGAGATCTTCCCCTTCCTGGGTTCCTCCCGCCTGGCGGAGACCATCGACCGTTTCCACGTCCGCGCCGTCGTCCACGGCCACGCCCACCACGGCAGCTATTCCGGCAAGACCATGCGCGGCACCCCGGTCTACAACGTCGCCCAGACCATCGAAAAGGAAACCGGACGGCCGTATGCGCTGATCGAGGTGTAGGCACTGGGCGTTGGGACCGGCGCTCCCTCACCGGGCTTGGGGCCGGGCCATCCAGGGTGTCGCGGCCTCTCTCCCGATACGGCCGGTTGATCAGCTGATGGACCGTGCTGGGAGGCTTGGCGGGAAGAAGCCGAACTCCACGGTTGCGGAAACGCGAAACTCAAGCACCTTTGCAAAGAATTTAGCGGTCAAGCGTTTCGAATTTGGCATACAATACCCCGCTCGGATCACCCCCGCGTGGTATCATGCTCAACGGCCAACTTCCCCATTGGGACCCCACGAAACTGACCATCAAGAGTGCCCCCGGGTCGGGCAGGCCTATTGGATCGGCATGGTGGAGGACGCTACGCCTCCGGAATTCGATGGATACCACCCAGGCGTCATCATTCGCGCCTGCAGCACGTTGAGTGTGCCTCTCGAAACGGTTTCCTTCGTGCCGCTCACCAGCACCGAGCCCGAGAAAATGACGCCCTACATCCACCGGATGTCGCGCAATCCGAATCCCATCGACAGCCGGCCGATTTGGGCGATCTGCAACCACATTTACACGGTGCGCCTGACACGTCTGGAACTGTATTACGACGGCATCAAAGACCACACGGTGCCCAAGATCGCGGCCGAAGATCTGAATGCCATCTTCGTGGCGATCCGCAACGGCTTCACGGCCATGCGGACCAACATGGAGAATTACATCAAGGAGCGCGTGAAAACTGCGACGGACGAACTCGAAACGCAATTCGAAGCACGGGTTGCGGCCGCTGTGGATGAGCAGCTGGAACTCCTGACAGCCCCTGATAAGGCAGCTTGACGCGTTAAGTTCGGAATCATATGTTGAGTTTGCGGTTGCGACCGCACTTTCTCACGGATCGAGCCCTCGCTTGGCCTGTTGAGGATCACAATTTGCGCTTAGTCGCTTGGAGCGGGGATAAAATCCCGCCCCAAAGCGTTTTTGGGCCAAACCTCTTCTTCGACGGCCCAAAACAACTTGGCGGCAGACCGAGGCCCAATCGTGCGCCCACCCTCTCTGCCACTTGCCCACACCCCCGCCATGCAAGTTCCACACTACCAACGGCGGACAATTCCATCGTAGGGTGCGGCCACCATGCCGCATCCCACCCTCCCCCGCCGCTCCCCATCATGCTGATCGCCAACCTCGCCGCGCTGGGCGCGGCACTGTGCTGGGCGGCCGGCGGGCTGATCGCCATCGGGCCGGTCCGCGCCATCGGGCCGATCGCCTTCAACCGGCTGCGCATGACCTGCGCCTTCCTGGGGCTGGCGGTGGCCACGACGGCGCTGGGCACCTGGAACACCCTGGACCTGCACGCCGCCGCCATCCTGGCGCTGTCGGGCGCGGTCGGCATCGTGGCCGGCGACACCGCGCTGTTCTGGGCGCTGGGACGGATCGGGCCGCGGCGCAATTCCGTGATCTACGCGATGAACGCGCCGCTGACGGCGCTGCTCGCCTGGGTGGTGCTGGGCGAGGCGATGGGGCCGTGGACGGCGCTGGGCATCGCGCTGGTGACCGCGGGCGTCATGCTCGCGGTCTTCTTCCGCTCCGGCGCATCGTCGCAAAACAATGGGTCGCACGACTGGGAATCGGTGCGCGGCCGTCTGCTGATCGGCGTGGCGGCCTGCTTCGTCGCGGCCTGCTGCCAGGCGGTGGGATCGATCATCGCCAAGCCGGTCATGGCCGGCGGCGCCGACCCCATCGCGGCGGCGGCGGTGCGCGTCGGAACCTCCGGCCTGCTGCTGTTCGCGGGCGGGCTTTTGCCCGGCCAACGCTTCGGCTTCGGCGCGACGCTGACGCCCCGGCTGGTCGGTCAGGTGGCGGTCAACAGCTTCATCGGCCTGGGGCTGGGGATGACGCTGCTGCTGATCGGGCTGGCCCACGGCAACGCCGGCATCGTCGCCACCCTGTCGGCGACCAGCCCGGTGCTGATCCTGCCCATGCTGTGGGTGCTGACCCGCCAGCTTCCGGGCCCCGGCGCCTGGGCGGGCGCCGCCGTCGCGGTGCTGGGCATCGCCCTGATCGTCAACAAGTAGCCTGTCCGGCAAACCTGTTCGGCAAACGGCCTATTCGGCGTCCGGCTGGCGGTCCGGCAGGGCGTCGGCGAAGGCCGGCAGGGCGAGGCACGCCTCCTCGATCCGCAGCAAGGTCGGATAGGGCGTCACGTCGCCGCCGGAGCGGCGGGCGTTGGCCATCTGGGGCACGAGGCAGAGGTCGGCCAGCGTCACCGAGTCGCCGTGGCAGAAGCGTCCGGTCTGCGGATCGCTCGCCAGCTGGGTTTCCAGCGCCGTCAGCCCGACCGTGATCCAGTGCCGGTACCAGCCGTCCACCTCCTCCTGGCTGTGGCCCATGCCACGCTTCAGGTGCTGGAGGACGCGCAGGTTGTTCAGCGGATGGATGTCGCAGGCCACCGCCAGCGCCAGCGCACGCACCCGCGCGCGATCCAGCGGATCCCCCGGCAGCAGCGGCGGCTCGGGGTGCGTCTCGTCGAGATATTCGATGATGGCGAGCGACTGGGTGAGCACCCGCCCGTCCACCTCCAGCGCCGGCACGAGGCACTGCGGGTTCAACGCCGCGAAGTCCGGCGCCTTCTGCTCCCCCTTGCGCAGATGGACGGGGATTTGCTCCGCCGCGATGCCCTTCAGGTTCAGCGCGATGCGCACCCGGAACGCGGCGGAGGAGCGGAAGTAGGTGTGGAGTTTCATGGAATCCCTCGAACCCCCCTCTCCCGCCCCCGGCGGGAGAGGGGAAGATTGCGTGCCTTACCCCTGCAACGCTTCCCACATCTCACGATCGCGCTCGGCCGTCCAGATCTGCGGGTCGCGCAGGCCGCCGGCCTCGTCGTAGGCGCGGGACACGTCGAAGGGCAGGCAGTGTTCGAAAATCACCCAGCCGCCGAACTGCGGCTGAAGCGCCTCGCGCGCTTCCGCAAAGGCGTCGCGCAGGGACGCCCCCTTGTCGCGCGCCTTTTTCACGGTCTGGTACATCTGCGTGACGAAGGCGCGGGTCTCCGCGATGGCCTTGCCGCACAGTTCCGGCGTCATCAGCGCGTCGCCACGGCCCGGCACCAGCCGCGCCGGGTTCAGCGCCGCGAGGCGGTAGAGCGTCTGCGGCCAATCCTCCAGATAGGCATCGCCGGTGTAGGGCGTGGCGCCGTATTCCACGAGGTCGCCGGAATAGAGCACGCGGGCCTCCGGCAGCCAGACGACCGTGTCGCCCTTGGTGT
>JAEZPL010000378.1 GCA_023413605.1 Pseudomonadota bacterium | reverse complement strand
TTCCTCGGGATCCTGACCATCGGCTTCATCTATGAGTGGAAGAAAGGAGCTCTGGAATGGGAGTAGAGGCTGCCAAGCTGGCGCCGATTCCGCCCGGACCGGAACAGGACGCCTACCTCCGCGCGGTTACGGAAGAGATCCAGGAGAAGGGCTTCATCACGGCAAAGTATGAAGACCTGCTCGCCTGGGCCCGCACCGGGTCGCTGTGGCCGATGACCTTCGGTCTGGCCTGCTGTGCGGTGGAGATGATCCACGCATACATGAGCCGGTACGATCTCGACCGTTTCGGCGTCATTCCGCGCCCCAGCCCGCGGCAGTCGGACTGCATGATCGTGGCCGGCACGCTGACCAACAAGATGGCTCCGGCGCTCCGCAAGGTCTACGACCAGATGCCGGAGCCGCGCTGGGTCATCTCCATGGGATCCTGCGCCAACGGCGGCGGTTACTACCACTATTCCTACTCGGTGGTGCGCGGCTGCGACCGGATCGTTCCGGTCGACATCTACGTGCCGGGCTGCCCGCCGACGGCGGAAGCTCTCGTGTACGGCATTTTGCAGCTCCAGAAGAAGATCCGGCGCGGCAACCGAATCGCCCGCTGAGATAAGAAAAAGGCAGGTCCTGCCCATGTCCGAACAGGCGTTGAAGGAAGTTGGGGACCATATCGCCGGGAAGCTCGGCGACGACGTCCTGAAGGTTGAACTGAAGCTCGGTGAGCTGATGGTCACCGTGCGTCGCTCCGCGGTCATCAAAGCGCTGACGTTTCTGCGCGACGATTCGGCCTGCTCGTTCGAGCAGCTGCTCGACGTTACCGCGGTCGACTGGCCGGAGCGTGTGGAGCGCTTCGAGGTGGTCTACAATCTGCTGAGCTACAAGCACAACCGGCGCATCCGCGTGAAGCTGACCACCGACGAAGACACGCCGGTGCAATCCGCCGTGCCCGTCTACAGCGCGGCCAACTGGTTCGAACGCGAGACGTGGGACCTGTATGGTGTTTTCTTCGCCGACCATCCGGACCTGCGGCGCATCCTGACGGACTATGGTTTCGAAGGGCACCCGCTGCGCAAGGACTTCCCGCTTACCGGCTACGTCGAGTGCCGCTACGACGAGGAGCAGAAGCGAGTCGTCTACGAGCCGGTCCGCCTGACGCAGGACTTCCGCACCTTCGACTTCCTGTCGCCGTGGGAAGGCATGACCAACGTCATGCTGCCCGGAGACGAGAAGGCACAGGCACCTGACACCGGGAGCAAGCCGTGACCATCGCCACGTCCGCACACCCCATCGCCGGGCAGGCCGGCGGCAAGACCCAGATCAAGCCTTACACCATGAATTTCGGGCCGCAGCACCCTGCGGCCCACGGCGTGCTGCGCCTGGTGATGGAGCTGAACGGCGAAGTGGTCGAGCGCTGCGATCCGCACATCGGCTTGCTGCACCGCGGCACCGAAAAGCTGATCGAGTATAAGACCTACCTGCAGGCGGTCCCTTACTTCGATCGGCTGGACTACGTCAGCCCGATGTGCATGGAGCACGCCTACGTGCTCGGCATCGAAAAGCTGTTGCGAATCCAGGCCCCACTTCGTGCCCAGTACATCCGTGTTCTGTTCTCCGAGATCACGCGCATCCTGAACCACATCCTGTCGATCACGACAGGCGCTCTCGACGTCGGTGCGATCACGCCGGCTCTGTGGGGCTTCGAGGAGCGCGAAATCCTCATGGAGTTCTATGAGCGCGTTTCCGGTGCGCGTCTGCACGCCAATTACTTCCGTCCGGGAGGCGTCGCCTGGGATCTGCCGGCCGGCCTGACGGACGATATCTGGGAATTCACGGAGCGCTTTCCGAAGTTTGTCGACGACATCGACAATCTGCTGACGGAAAACCGCATTTTCAAGCAACGCACCGTCGATATCGGCATCGTGACCAAGGAACAGGCGTTCGACTGGGGCTTCACCGGTCCGATGCTTCGCGGGTCCGGGGTTGCGTGGGACCTGCGCAAGTCGCAGCCCTACGAAGTCTACGACCGCATGGACTTCGACGTTCCGATCGGCACCACGGGCGACTGCTGGGCCCGTTACCTGGTGCGCATGGAAGAAATGCGTCAGGCGAACCGCATCATCCGCCAGTGCCTGAAGGAGCTTCCCGACGGCCCGGTGCGCGTCGAGGACCGCAAGGTCGCTCCGCCGCCGCGTGGCGAAATGAAGCGCTCGATGGAAGCACTGATCCATCATTTCAAGCTCTTTACCGAGGGCTTCCACGTTCCCGAAGGCGAAACCTACACCGCCATCGAGGCGCCGAAGGGCGAATTTGCCGTTTATCTGGTGTCCGACGGCACCAACAAGCCGTACCGATGCAAGATCCGCGCTCCGGGCTTTGCCCACCTGCAGGGCCTCGACTTCATGTCGAAGGGCCACATGCTGGCCGACGCGGTCGCCAACATCGCGTCCATGGACATCGTGTTCGGAGAGATTGACCGATGAGCGCCCCGGCTCAAGACCCGGCCAACGAGCCGGCGACCTTCACCTTCACTCCGGAAAACCTGGAGCGGGCGAAAAAGATCATCGCAAAGTACCCGGAAGGGAAGCAGGCCAGCGCCTGCATGCCTTTGCTTGATCTCGCCCAGCGCCAGAATGCTGGCTGGTTGCCGCGGGCGGCTATGGACTCGGTGGCCGACCTTCTCGGCATGCCGCGCATCCGCGTTTACGAGGTGGCGACGTTCTACACGATGTACAACAAGACGCCGGTCGGTAAGCACGTCATCCAGGTCTGCACGACCACGCCGTGCTGGCTGCGCGGTTCGGACGACGTGGTGCACACCTGCGAGCGCAAGCTTGGCATTGGCGTCGGCGAGACGACCGACGACGGTCAGTTCACGCTGCGCGAGGTCGAGTGCTCCGGGGCCTGCGTCAACGCGCCTGTCGTGCAGATCGGCGACGACTATTATGAAGACGTCAGCCCAGAACTCATGGAAGCGATTATCGACGCGCTGAAGCGCGGCGAGATTCCGAAGCCCGGCTCTCAGATCGGCCGGCAGTCCTCCGAACCGGTGGGCGGCCCGACGACTCTGAAGGCTTTCACGACGACCCAGGCCGATTGAGGGGGATGCGATGCTTCGCGACGAGGACCGCATTTTCACCAACCTCTACGGATTCCAGAGCTTTGGCCTGGAAGCCGCAAAGAAGCGTGGTGACTGGGACAACACCAAAGCCCTGATCGAAAAGGGCAAAGAGTGGATCATCGAGCAGGTCAAGGAATCCGGCCTGCGCGGGCGCGGCGGCGCCGGTTTCTCGACGGGTATGAAGTGGTCCTTCATGCCGAAGAACGTCACCGGCAAGCCGGTGTATCTCGTCATCAACGCCGACGAGGGCGAGCCCGGCACCTGTAAGGACCGCGACATTCTGCGCCACGATCCGCACAAGCTGATCGAGGGATGTCTGCTCGCCGGCTTCGCTATTGGTGCCAGCGCCTGCTACATCTACATCCGTGGTGAGTTCTACAACGAGGGCTCCAACGTCCAGCGCGCAATCGATGAGGCGTATGCGGCGGGGCTCATCGGCAAGAACGCCTGCGGGACCGGGTACGACTACGACATCTACATCCACCGGGGTGCGGGTGCGTACATCTGTGGTGAGGAAACCGCGCTCATCGAGTCGATCGAGGGCAAAAAGGGCCAGCCACGGAACAAGCCTCCGTTTCCGGCTCAGGCGGGTCTTTATTCCTGCCCGACCACGGTGAACAACGTCGAATCGATCGCCGTGGTTCCCACGATCCTGCGCCGTGGCGCTGCGTGGTTCGCCGGCCTCGGCCGCCCGAAGAACACCGGGACCAAACTCTTCTGCATTTCAGGCCATGTGAACAAGCCGTGCAATGTGGAAGAGGAGATGGGCATTCCTCTGAAGGAATTGATCGAGAAGCACGCTGGCGGCGTGCGTGGCGGCTGGGACAACCTGCTGGCCGTCATTCCCGGCGGGTCGTCGGTTCCGGTTCTGCCGAAGTCGATCTGCGACACGGTGCTGCTGGACTTCGACTCCTTGCGCGAAGTGCAGTCCGGCTTGGGCACGGCGGCGGTGATCGTGATGGACAAGTCCACCGACATCGTGAAGGCCATTGCCCGCCTGTCGCAGTTCTACGCCCATGAGAGCTGCGGCCAGTGCACGCCGTGCCGCGAGGGCACCGGCTGGATGAGCCGTATCATGCAGCGCATGGTCACCGGCAACGCGCGCGTCGAGGAAATCGACATGCTGCTGGACGTGACCAAGCAGATTGAGGGGCGCACCATCTGCGCACTGGGCGATGCCGCGGCTTGGCCGATTCAGGGCCTGTTCCGGCACTTCCGGCCCGAGGTCGAGCGCCGCATCCTCGCGTACCGCAACGCCGCCCAGTCTCTGGCGGCCGAGTAAGGAGCCCGGTTCCCATGCCGAAACTCACCATCGACGGGATCGAGATCGAAGTCGAGCCGGGCACCTCGATCCTGCAGGCCTGCGAGCAGCTGGGCATCGAGATCCCGCGCTTTTGCTACCACGAGCGCCTCAGCGTGCCGGCCAACTGCCGCATGTGCCTCGTGGAGATGGAGCGCGCGCCGAAGCCGGTGGCTGCCTGCGCCATGCCTTGCGGCGACGGTATGGTCGTCAAGACCAACACCGATCTGGTCCACAAGGCCCGCAAGGGCGTCATGGAATTCCTGCTGATCAACCACCCGCTGGATTGCCCGATCTGCGACCAGGGTGGCGAGTGCGATCTGCAGGACCAAGCCATGGCTTATGGCTTCGACCGCGGTCGCTACGGCGAGAACAAGCGCGCGGTCAAGGACAAGTACATGGGTCCGCTGATCCGGACCGAGATGACCCGCTGCATCCACTGCACGCGCTGCATCCGCTTCATCAACGAGATAGCCGGCGTGCCGGACCTCGGCGCGGTGAACCGCGGCGAGCACATGGAGATCACCACCTTCGTCGAGAAGGCCATCGCGTCGGAACTGTCTGGCAACCTCGCCGACGTCTGCCCGGTGGGTGCTCTGCTGTCCAAACCGTACGCCTTCACCGCCCGTCCGTGGGAACTGCGCAAGACCGAGACGATCGATGTCATGGACGCGGTCGGCTCCAACGTGCGCGTCGACACCCGGGGTCCCGAGGTGATGCGCGTCCTGCCGCGCGTCAACGAGGACGTCAACGAAGAGTGGATTTCGGACAAGACCCGCTTTGCCTATGACGGATTGAAGCGGCAGCGCCTTGATCGGCCTTACGTCCGCAAGGACGGCAAGCTTCAGCCCGCGAGCTGGGCGGAAGCATTCCAGGCCATTGCGGCCAAGGTCAAGGGTGTGCCCGGCAACCGAATCGCCGCAATCGCCGGCGATCTGGTGGACGTCGAATCCATGTTGGCGCTGAAGGAACTGATGGCCGCCCTTGGCTCGACCAACATCGACTGTCGCCAGGACGGCGCGCTGTTCGACACCTCGGCACGCGCGGGCTACCTGTTCAACAGCGGCATCGCCGGCATTGAACGGGCGGACGTGATCCTGCTGGTTGGCACCAACCCGCGCTGGGAAGGCACTCTGATCAACGCGCGGATCCGCAAGCGCTACCTCATGGGTGGCTTGAAGGTTGCGGTGATCGGCGAAGCCAAGGATCTGACGTACCCGTACACCCATCTGGGGACCGGTGCCGACGTTCTTCAGCAGCTTGCCGACGGTGCGGACGCCTTTGCTGACGTGCTGAAGGACGCCAAGAACCCGATGATCATCGTCGGTGCGGGAGCCTTCCGCCGCAAGGACGGCCTCGCGGTCCAAGCGGCGGCACGCGCTCTCGCCGAGAGCGTCAACGCCGTGCGCGACGACTGGAACGGCTTCAACGTGCTGCACTCCGCGGCCGGCAGGGTCGGTGGCCTTGAGATCGGCTTTCTGCCGGGTTCCGGCGGGCGGGATGCCGCCGGCATCCTCGACGGGGCAGGGAAGGGCGACCTGGAGGTGGTCTACCTGCTGGGCGCCGACGAGGTCGACACCGCCAAGCTCGGGAAGGCCTTCGTGATTTACCAGGGGCACCACGGCGATAAGGGCGCACACCGCGCCGACGTTATTCTGCCGGGTGCTGCCTACACCGAGAAGAACGCGATTTACGTCAATACCGAGGGCCGTCCGCAGCTCGCGCGGCTCGCGACCTTCCCGCCGGGTGAAGCCCGGGAAGATTGGAAGATTCTGCGTGCCCTGTCGGAACAGCTGGGACACAAGCTGCCGTATGACAGCCTGGCACAGCTTCGCCAGCGCCTGGTCGATGTGAATCCGATCTTCGCGAAGATTGGATCCGTCACGCCGGCCATGTGGGCGCCGTTCGGCGCAGCCGGCTCGCTGGACGCGGCACCGTTCGTTTCCCCGGTCGCGAACCACTACATGACCGACCCGATCAGCCGCGCCTCGGTGACCATGGCTCGTTGCACCGAGACGTTCGTGAAGTCCGCCGAGAGCGCTCAGGAGAGGACCGGTACCCATGGCTGAGTTCTGGAGCGGCTTCCTGCTGCCGCTGATCATCATCGTCCTCAAGATCCTGGCCATCGTCGTGCCGCTCCTGGTCGGCGTAGCTTACATGACCTATGCCGAGCGCAAGATCATGGGCGCCATGCAGTTGCGCCAGGGACCGAACATTGTCGGACCCTTCGGCCTTCTGCAGCCGTTCGCCGACGGTTTGAAGCTGTTTTCGAAGGAGCATATCCTGCCGATGGGCGCAAACCGCGTCCTGTTTTATCTGGCGCCGATGCTGACCTTCTTCCTGGCTCTGGTTGCATGGGCGGTCATCCCGTTCGACGCCGGCATGGTGCTGGCCGACATCAACGTCGGCATCCTATACCTGTTCGCCATTTCGTCGCTCGGTGTGTACGGCATTGTCGTGGCCGGCTGGGCGTCGAACTCGCGCTACGCATTCCTGGGGGCGCTCCGTTCTGCGGCGCAGATGGTGTCTTATGAGGTTTCCATGGGCCTCGTCATCATCTCGGTGCTGCTGTGTGTCGGATCGCTTAACCTCTCGAAGATCGTAGAGGCGCAGCAGACCATCTGGTTCGCCATCCCGCTGTTGCCGATGTTCGTGATCTTCTTCATTTCGGCGCTTGCGGAGACGAACCGTTCGCCCTTCGACCTGCCGGAAGGCGAGTCGGAACTGGTCGCGGGCTTCATGGTCGAATACAGCTCGATGCCCTTCGCGCTGTTCTTCCTTGGCGAATACGCGAACATGATCCTGATGAGCGCGATGACGAGCATCCTGTTCCTGGGAGGCTGGTTGCCGCCGCTGCCGTTCGCGCCGTTTACCTGGATCCCGGGGCCGGTCTGGTTCGCCCTGAAGATCGCCTTCTGCCTGTTCGTGTATGTCTGGGTCCGCGCGACCATGCCGCGCTACCGCTACGACCAGCTGATGCGGCTCGGGTGGAAGGTGTTCCTGCCGTTCTCGCTGGTGTGGGTCGTGCTGACGGCCGGCGTGCTGGTGACGTTCGGATGGCTGCCGAAGTGATCGGCTGCCGACGCGAACAACCGGTGAGACTTTAAGAATGCGCGGGCGCCGTTTCCCTGAGGGGAAGGGGGCGCCCGCAAAGAAGGAGACGAAGAGGCCATGGCGTTCCTCGATCGTGCGGCGCGCAGCCTGTTCCTGACCGAACTGTTGGGCGGCCTCGGGCTCACCCTGCGCTACATGTTCAAGCCCAAGGTGACCCTGAACTACCCGTTCGAGAAGGGCCCCATCAGCCCGCGCTTCCGCGGCGAGCACGTCCTGCGCCGGTATCCCGGCGGCGAGGAACGCTGCATCGCGTGCAAGCTCTGCGAGGCGGTGTGCCCGGCCCTTGCGATCACCATCGAGGCCGAGCCTCGCGAGGACGGCAGCCGCCGGACCACGCGTTACGACATCGATATGACGAAGTGCATCTACTGCGGCTATTGCCAGGAGGCTTGCCCGGTCGACGCCGTCGTCATGGGCCCGAACTTCGAGTTCTCGACCGAGAACCGCGAAGAGCTTTTCTACAACAAGCAGAAGCTGCTGGCGAACGGTGACCGCTGGGAGGCGGAAATCGCTCAGAACCTCGCGGCCGAGGCTCCTTACCGGTAAGTGCAATCGGGCGGTAAGCGGAAACGGGGATTTCGATGATTATTCAAGGCATCGCCTTCTACGTGTTTGCCGCGCTGCTGGTGGCCTCCGGTGTGATGGTCATTTCGGCGCGGAATCCCGTTCATTCGGTCCTTTATCTGGTCTTGGCCTTCTTCCAGGCCGCAGGGCTGTGCGTGCTGCTGGGTGCCGAGTTCATCGCGATGATCCTGGTGATCGTCTACGTGGGCGCGGTGGCTGTTCTCTTCCTGTTCGTGGTGATGATGCTGGACATCAACTTCCGCGAATTGCGGTCGGGAGCGATGCAGTATCTGCCGCTGGGCGGCCTGATCGGCGTGATCCTGCTGGCGGAACTGGCTGCCGTGCTCGGCGGCTGGATCATCGCGCCGGCTGCGAAGCAGGCGGTCTCGGCTCCGGCCGTGGCGGTCACGCAGGCGACCAACACCGAACAGCTCGGGCAGCTCATCTACACCCACTACGTCTACCTGTTCCAGGCGTCGGGCATCGTGCTGCTGATCGCCATGATCGGCGCCATCGTCCTGACGCTGCGTCACAAGCCCAACGTCCGCCGTCAGGACCCTTCGGTCCAGGTCAACCGCGATCGCCGCACGGCGGTCGAGGTCAAGCCGGCCGCCACCGGCGCGGGCGTTTCGGCCGAGGAGCTGCTCTGATGGTCGTCACCCTGCAGC
>JAEZPL010000309.1 GCA_023413605.1 Pseudomonadota bacterium | reverse complement strand
GAGAAGGGCCTCGACGCCTCCCAGATCGCCGGCACGGGCAAGGGCGGCCGCATCACCAAGGGCGACGTGCTGGAGGCCCCGGCCAAGCCGGCCGCCGCCCCCGCCGCCGCTCCGGCCGCGGCCCCGCAGAAGTACCAGTGGGCCGCCGGCACCGCCGGTGACCGTCCGCGCGCTGCGCAGGAAGAGCGCGTGCGCATGACCCGCCTGCGCCAGCGCATCGCCGAGCGCCTGAAGGAAGCCCAGAACAGCGCCGCCATGCTGACCACCTTCAACGAGGTGGACATGAGCGCCGCGATGGCGCTCCGCGCCGAGTACAAGGACTACTTCGAGAAGCGCCACAAGGTGCGCCTCGGCTTCATGTCCTTCTTCGTGCGCGCCGCCATCCAGGCCCTGAAGGAGATCCCGGCGGTCAACGCCGAGATCGACGGCACCGACATCATCTACAAGAACTACTACGACATCGGCGTCGCCGTCGGCACGCCGCAGGGTCTGGTGGTTCCGGTCGTCCGCGATGCCGACAAGCTGAGCTTCGCCGGGATCGAGGGCAAGATCGCCGAGCTGGGCAAGAAGGGCCGTGACGGCAAGCTCTCCATGGAGGAGTTGACGGGCGGCACCTTCACCATCTCCAACGGGGGCGTCTACGGCTCGCTGATGTCGACCCCGATCATCAACCCGCCGCAGTCGGCCATCCTCGGCATGCACAAGACCATGGACCGCGCGGTCGTGGTCAACGGCAAGATCGAGGTCCGCCCGATGATGTATCTGGCCCTGTCCTACGACCACCGCATCATCGACGGCAAGGAAGCGGTCACCTTCCTCGTCCGCATCAAGGAATGCATCGAGGATCCGCGCCGCCTGCTGCTGGACGTCTGAGCTTAAAAGGGACTGCGGGAGGGTTCCGCCCTCCCGCACCCATTCGGCCAAAGGGCTTTGCGGTCCTTGGGCCTCCTGAAAGGCGCCGCAAGGCGCCTTTTTCTTTGGCCGGATGGTGCGGGGAAGCCGTGCAGACCTTCCTGGAATCGGAAGCCTCCGGCCTTTGCGCGGTCGCCCGTTTACCCGGGGACATACAGGCGCATTTCGGCGCCAAAACAACCCATTTGAAGTCCCCTCTCTCCGGAGGGGAGAGGACTAAGAGGTCACCTGCCAGTCTCACACCAGCGCTGCGGCGACAAGGGCCGCGGTGTCGCCCGCCGTCACGATGCGGCCGGCCGGCAGGTGGACGGTCATGGTCGTGCCCTGCCCCGGCGCGCTGACGCAGGACAGGGAACCGCCGTGCAGTTCCATGAAGTTCTTGGAGATCGCCAAGCCCAGCCCCGTGCCTTCGAACTGTCGGCTCGCCGTGTTGTCCGCCTGGCGGAAGGGCTGGAAAAGGTCCTGCATGAAATCCCGGGGAATGCCGATGCCCGTGTCGGCAACGGAGACGGCAAGCCCGCCATCCTCCTCCACACGGGCCGACAAGGTAACCGTGCCACCGCTGGCGGTGAACTTCACGGCGTTGGACAGCAGGTTCATCACGACCTGCTTGAAGGCGCGGCGATCCACCCAGACGGTCGGCAGGCCGCCCTCGATGCCGTTGCGCAGTTCCACCCCACCGTCCTGGGCACGGTCGCGGACCATCATCAGGCATTGGACCAGCGCCTCGCCGGGGTCGATCACCTCTTCGTTCAGCTCGTACCGGCCGGCTTCGATCTTCGACATGTCGAGCACGGCGTTCACGATGTCCAGCAGGTGCTTGCCGCTGTCGTGGATATCCTTGGCGCAGGCCTTTTGCCGGTCGTTGAGCTTGCCGAAGAACTCGCTGTCCAGAATTTCGGAAAATCCGATGATGGCGTTCAGCGGCGTGCGCAATTCGTGGCTCATGTTCGCCAGGAATTCCGACTTGGCGCGGTTTGCCAACTCGGCCTGGCTCTTGGAGGCGATCAGTTCCGCCTCCTGCTGCTTGCGCTTGGTGATGTCGCGGATGACGCCCACGAAGACGCGCAGGCTGGCCGGTTCGCCCCCCTCCTGACCGGTCCCCTCCCCATCGGTGCCGCCCAGCCGCAATTCGCTGACCGCCAGATTCATCGGAAAGGTGGTGCCGTCACGGCGCAGGGCCCGCACCTCCCGATCATTGCCGATGATGCGGGATGCCGCGTCGGGGCGATAGCCGGCGATGTAACGGTCATGGCCGGCACGGAAGTTTTCCGGCAGCAGGATGTTGACGCTGCGGCCCACGACCTCGGCCTCCGCATAGCCGAACATGCGCTCGGCCGCGGGGTTGAAGGTCTCGATCCGGCCGTGGGCGTCGATGGTCACCACCGCGTCCACCATGGACTCCAGGATGCCCCGAATGCGGCGGGACGCTCGCGCCAGCTTCGCCTGATCCTCGTCGCGCCGTGCCTGCTGCCGCTCCACATACCAGGTCAACAGCGCGATGACGGCGGTCATCGCCAGCGC
Organism: Pseudomonadota bacterium; assembly: GCA_023413605.1. Taxonomy (GTDB): domain Bacteria; phylum Pseudomonadota; class Alphaproteobacteria; order Azospirillales; family Azospirillaceae; genus Azospirillum. Next base: position 2,744 of record JAEZPL010000309.1, on the reverse strand, counting down.
CATCAGCGTCCACACCGCGCTGTCCCGCCACCAGTCGGCCAACGCCTCGTTCTTCGGCACGGTGGTGACCACGGTGAAGGGATATTCGTCGACGTGTCGGAAGCTGGCGATGCTTGCGCTGCCGTCCGTGGGCAGCACCGTGTCCAGTGTGCCTTCGTTCCGCGTCCGGGCTGCCGCCTGAACATCCGCCCACTCGTCAAGCCGCACAAGTCGCCGCGCGCCTTCTTCCCACGGCTGGTGCAGCAGCACCGTGCCTTCGTTCAGCGCCAGCGTCACGGTGCCCTCCGGCCCCAACCGCATGCTTTCGAAGCTGCTCCCCAGACGCAACGGGTTGACCATCGCCACGACCACCCCGCCGAAGCTGCCGTCGGGGCGGGTCCAGCGCCGGCTCATCGGGATGACGTGGGTGCCGGGGATAGACCGGCTGGGGATCGGCGCCCCGATGAACAGTCCGCGGATTTCCTCTCCGCCGCGCTCATGCGCGCGGAAATAGGACCGGTCGGTCAGGTCCAATCCCGGCGGGTTGGTGTCCACCGAATGGTGAAGCGTGGCACCTCGCTCGTCCACCACCACCAGACCGGAAACGGGCGCCACGGCGTCGCGCCGTGCGCGCAGCAGGTCATGGATCGCCGGGCTGCCCGCCGTCCGACCGTCCGGGTGCAGGTCGAGCAGGGGAATCAGGTCGGCCAGCAGCCGGTCGACGCCAAACACCGTGCGCACCGCCTGTTCCTCAAGGATGCGGGCGAGGTTGCGCGTGGACCGTTGGGCGGCCTCGACATCCTCCCGGTGGCTCTGCCAGATGCCGTATCCGATCATCGCGTTCACCACGACGATGAAGGCGATGCCCGACGCACGCATCAGGAACCGCACGGAACCGAGCGTCTGGAACAGCCGCTCCCCCAGCCCGTGGGCCGGGGGCGGCGGCGTTGTGCGAGCCGAATTGCGATTGGCCATGGCGGCGAGCGTGTCCCTGCGGTGCGGCCCGATGCGACGCTGATCGATCCGGTGCCGCTCCGGTGCGCTCAATTTTGCTCGAAATCCATAACGGAAGTTTAACCTCCAGGCGCAGCGCGTGAAGGCGGAACGGTTGCGGCAGCGGGAAGCCGATCACCGGTTCCGCGGCAGGGTGCCCCCATCCGATGGTCATGCCCAGAATTTTCGGTCGCCCGCGCTCTCCGGTCTGCCTTGTTTTGTCGGACGTTGCCCTGCGGTGCGGCATCCGGTACGAAAGAGCCTTCCTCATCCGAGACCCGCAAATCCATGTCAGACGGACCGCTTTCGCTCTACCGCGCCCGGCGTGGCACCGGCACGTTGCGCCCCGACCCCGACCAGGAACTGGCTGCCGAGAAACTTCAAAGCCTCCACAAGGCGCTGAAGGGCTACCGGCCGCAGCCGTCCACGAACGGCGGCGGAGCCAAAGCCGGCTGGTTGGAGCGGTTCGGCCTGGGCCGCAGCCGTCCGGAACCGGTGGAGGCGCCGCAGGGTCTGTACATGTACGGCGGCGTGGGCCGCGGCAAGTCCATGCTGATGGACCTGTTCTTCGACACCGCCCCGGTGGACAAGAAACGCCGCGTCCATTTTCACGAGTTCATGCTGGAGGTGCACGAACGCATCCACCAGAATCGCCAGTCCGGCAAGGCGAAGGGCAAGGACGCCGACGACGCGCTGCCGGAACTGGCCCGCGCGCTGGCCGACGAGGCATGGCTGCTGTGCTTCGACGAGTTCCACGTCACCAACGTCGTGGACGCGATGATCCTGGGCCGTCTGTTCACCAACCTGTTCGACCTGGGCGTGGTGGTGGTGGCGACCTCCAACTGGCCGCCGGACATGCTCTACAAGGACGGCCTCCAGCGCGAGCTTTTCCTGCCCTTCATCGCCCTTCTGAAGGAAAAGCTGGATGTCCTTGCGCTGGAAGGGCCGACCGACTACCGGCTCGACCGCCTGCAGGGCAAGCCGGTCTATTTCTGGCCGCTGGGTCCGGACGCCGACGCGAAGATCCGGCAGACCTTCGCCGCCCTGACGGACAACGCGACGGGGGAGCCCACCCACCTGCTCGTCCAAGGGCGCCGGGTGGAGATCGCCTGCGCGGCCAAGGGCGTGGCGCTGGTCGATTTCTGGAGCCTCTGCGGCAAGCCGCTGGGCGCCGCCGATTACATCGCCATCGCCACGCACTTCCACACCGTGCTGATCCACGACGTGCCGACGATGAAGGACGAGTTGCGGAACGAGGCCAAGCGCTTCATGACGCTGGTCGACGCGCTGTACGAGCACAAGGTGAACGTCGTCATCGCCGCCGATGGCGCGCCCGAACGCCTCTACCCGGAAGGCACCCACGCCTTCGAGTTCGAACGCACCGTCAGCCGCCTGATGGAGATGCAGTCCGAGGACTACCTGCGCAAACAGCACCTGACGTGATCGGGAGCGCCCGCCGGCGCTCCCAACCCTTCCCCTCTTGAAGCACGGACAGGGGGATAAGCATCGAAAAGATGCTGAAGAGAGACCGTGCACGCACAAAGCAAAGATTGCGCACGCAATTGAGTATGCGGTTGCGCCAAGGGCTGTTGCATTCACAAACGAGCAAGTTCCGATCACCGCGCCCAGGCGCCGAAACACCTTTTCATACGGCCGGCGCATGAACGCTTCATGTTCGGCCGGCCGTATGCCCCTTTCGCACGTTGCTACGCAACGTGCTGCCGGGTTTGAACCGAAGGCGTTTGATGGAAGCCATCAAACGCCTTCGGTAT
>JAEZPL010000080.1 GCA_023413605.1 Pseudomonadota bacterium | reverse complement strand
GCATGACCCTCGACCAAGCCTACGCCTTCGGCATCATCGGCGCGGTGATCGCGCTGCTGATCTGGGACAAGCTGCGTTACGACCTCGTGGCCATGCTGGCCCTGCTGGTGGCGGTGGCCGTCGGCATCGTGAAGCCGGACGACGCCTTCCGGGGCTTTTCCGACGACATCGTCATCATCGTGGGGTCGGCCCTGGTGGTCAGCGCCGCGGTCGGCCGCTCCGGCATCGTCGAGGAGGCGATGCGGCCCCTGAGCGCGCGCATGAAGACCGTGCCGGCGCAGATCATCGTGCTGACCGGCGCGGTCACGCTGCTGTCGGCGCTGGTCAAGAACATCGGGGCGCTGGCCATCTTCATGCCCATCGCCATGCAGGTGGCGCGGCGCAACGGCAACTCGGTCTCCTGCCTGCTGATGCCCATGGCCTTCGGGTCGCTGCTGGGCGGCCTGATGACGCTGGTCGGCACGTCGCCCAACATCATCGTCAGCCGCCTGCGGGCGGAGATGGTGGGCGAGCCCTTCACCATGTTCGACTTCACCCCCGTCGGGCTGGTCATCGCGGTGGCCGGCGTGGCCTTTCTGGCGGTGGGTTACCGCCTGCTGCCCACGGGGCAGAAGTCGGCCGCGGCGAACGCCGGCTCCTCCATCAACGACTACACGGCGGAGGCGCGGCTGCCGGACACCTCGCCCTTCGTCGGCAAGACCGTCGCCGACCTGGAGGCCTTCGGCGAGGGCGACGTGACCGTCGCCGCCATCGTGCGGGAGCAGAACCGGCGCTACGTCCCATCCGGCCACTGGGTGCTGTTCGCGGACGACGTGCTGGTGCTGGAAGCCGACACCCAGGCGCTCGCCGACATCGTGAAGTACGCCGGCCTGGAGCTGATGCACGAAAAAGCGCTGGAGGGGGTGGAGAGCGACGAGGACATCGCCGTCATCGAGGCGGTGGTGGAGCCGCGCTCCATGCTGATCGGCAGCACGGTGGAGGATGTGTCCCTGCGCGAGATGTACGGCGTCAACCTGCTGGCGCTCAGCCGGCGGGGCCGGCCGATCCGCCAGCGCCTGCGCCGCGTGCGTTTCCAGTTCGGCGACCTCGTGGTCCTCCAGGCGCGGGCGACGGGACTGTCCGAGACGCTGTCGACGCTGGGCTGCCTGCCGCTGGCCGAACGCGACCTCGCCATCGGGCGCACGCGCAAGCGGCGGCTGGCGCTGGCCGTCATGGCGGTGACCATCGCGCTGGTGGCGACCGGGACGGTGCCGGTGACGCTCGCCTTCTTCGGCGCCGCGGTCGCCATGACAGCCTTCCGCGTAGTGACGCTGAAGGAGGCCTACGACGCCATCGAGTGGCCGATTCTGGTGCTGCTGGCCGCGTTGATCCCGGTCAGCGAGTCGCTGCGCACCACCGGCGGGACGGAGCTGATCGCCGGCTGGCTGTCGCATGTCGCCCAAGGTCTGCCGCCCATCGGCGCGCTGGCGCTGATGCTGGTCGCCGCCATGGCGGTGACGCCCTTCCTGAACAACGCCGCCACCGTGCTGGTGATGGCGCCGATCGGCGCCAGCCTCGCCACCCATCTGGGGCTGCGCCCCGACGCCTTCCTGATGGCGGTGGCGGTGGGGGCGGGCTGCGACTTCCTCACCCCCATCGGGCACCAGTGCAACACGTTGGTCATGGGGCCGGGCGGCTACCGCTTCAGCGACTACTGCAAGTTGGGTTTGCCACTGTCCCTGATCGTCATTGTCCTGGGGACGGCGGCAATCGCGCTGTTCTGGCCGCTGCGGCCGGGGTGAGGGGCCATCGGCGCGAGATGGGCGCCCCGCCTCTGCTCCCCGGCTGCGCTTTACCGGGTTATTTGTGCCCATCGGCAGAGCCTGCCGGGCGAAAGGCGGCGCGCATGGGCCCCGGGGTATCAATAGAGGTGCCGGAGAGGTGCCGGAAACGGCATCCTTCGGTACGGCACGGGTGTGGCACAACCATTGCTTTCATTTGCTGACGAATGGCGAGATTCACGAAATCGCCGTGGAAGCGGCAATGGAGGCGAACGTGCAAGTTTTGGGTCACCCGGTGGCTGTCGGCCATCCTGTCGTCTCGGACCGGAGCAGGACGCCGGGCGCCAGCCAATCCACCGGCTCCGCCAGCTTCTCGGACCTGCTGCCGACAAACGCTTCCGACGCGCCGGCTCCTGCGGCAGAGCCGATGTCTGCCGAGCAGGCCGAGGCCGAAGAGATCGCCCGCATGCAGAAGGAGTTGGATGAGTACAAGCGCGAGCGGGACAAGGTGGTCCGGAGCCGGACGATGGATCCGCCGGCGTTTCAGCTGGCGTTGCCCGTCAACGACCGCGGCTACATGCCGTACGTGACGGCCGACCAGCAGAAGCTGATGGACCGCATCACGGACTCCTACCTTGGCCGGCCGGAGCACGAGATGGAGAAGATGTGGGAGGAGTTGAGAGCCAACGGCGTCGCGCCGGACCAACTCGTGCGGAGCGCCAAGTATTTCATCAATCTTGATGGCGAGATCGTCAACCGCGCGGTGGCGACGGGAAGCCAGCGTTCCGCTCCGCCGAGCAGCACCGCCTGGACGGCATCGGGCGTTTGATGCGGTCGGCGGGCACTGGACGTGTTTATTCGCCGACCGTGTGATACGGCCGGGCATGAAGAGTTCCATGATCGGCCGGCCGTATGACCCTCTCGCACATTGCTGTGCAATGTGCTGTCGGGTTTGTACCGAAGGCGTTTGATGGAACTCATCAAACGCCTTCGGTATGTCGGTATGTCGGTATGAGGGGGCTGTGCGTCTGGCGTGTCCGGCAAAAGCGCAACCCCCTCACCCCAACCCTCTCCCCGGAGGGGAGAGGGGACTTCACCTGCGACGGCCCCGCCCTTACGCCTCGAAGGCGCGGACGCTCTGGCGCTGTTCGCCGAGGCCGTCGATGCCGAGGCGCATGGTCTGACCGGGCTTCAGCCAGGGCTGCGGCTTCTGGCCCATCGCGACGCCCTGCGGCGTGCCGGTGGCGATGACGTCGCCGGGCAGCAGGGTCATGAAGCGGCTGATGTAGGACACGATCTCGGCGACGCTGAAGATCATGTCGCCGGTGGTGCTGTCCTGCATCGGCTTGCCGTCCACCTCCAGCCACAGGCGCAGGGCCTGCGGGTCCGGCACCTCGTCGCGGGTGACCATCCAGGGGCCCAGCGGGCAGAAGGTGTCGGCGCTCTTGCCCTTCACCCACTGGCCGGTGCTCTCGATCTGGAAGGCGCGCTCCGACACGTCGTTGACGATGCAGTAGCCGGCGATGTGGTCGAAGGCGTCGGCCTGCTCGACATAGCGGGCGGTCTTGCCGATGACGATGCCCAGCTCAACCTCCCAGTCGAGCTTGGTGGAGCCCTTCGGGATCACCACCGGGTCGTTGGGGCCGCTGATGGAGGTGGTGGCCTTCATGAACAGCACCGGCTCCGCCGGTTCCGGCATGCCCGACTCCGCGGCGTGGGCGCGGTAGTTCAGGCCGACGCAGACCACCTTGGACACGTGGGCGACGCAGGGGCCGAGCCGCGCGCCGTCCGGCACCCGGGCCAGCCGTTCCGGGTCGAGGGCGCGGAGTCGCGCCAGACCGTCGTCCGTCAGGGTGGCCGGGTCGATGTCGGCCACGACCCCCGACAGGTCGCGGATGACGCCGTTCTGATCGAGGAGGCCCGGCCGCTCATGGCCCGGAGGGCCGTAACGCAGAAGTTTCATGGGGCTAACCCTTCCCTCCCCGAGAGGTTGAGCCGCGCCTCTCCTCTGGGGCGTCCTGTGGTGTCGATTGTGAGGAACGGGGCTGTTTCGTCGCGGTCTGGTCTGGTGTACCC
>JAEZPL010000220.1 GCA_023413605.1 Pseudomonadota bacterium | reverse complement strand
CCACCAGCCAGCGCCCGCTGTCCTGGCGGGTCAGCTTTTCCACCTGCTGGCCCAGGTGATAGGTGGGCGCGAAGGGAGCGGCCTGTTCAGCCAGCCAGTCGATCAGGTCGGCCGCGTCGATCGAGGGGTGGGCCGGGATGTCGTAGATCGGCTTTTCCGGGTACAGCGCCGTGCACTGCCCGCCCACCATGTCCAGCGCGTCCACGACATGGCAGCGCATCTTCAGCATGCCGCATTCGAACACGGCGAACAGGCCAACGGGGCCGGCACCGACAATGACGACATCGGTGCGATGGACGGTTTGCGACATGGAGGCGCGACCTTTTGCAGAACTGTCAATGGGCGGCGGCGCGGCTTTCCCGCGAACGGCACCTTCAATTGTCCGGTTTCGGGGCTGCGGTCAACCCCGTCGAACCCGCCAAGGGCGTTTGGCCCGCCATGCAAGGATGGAAAGTCCCAATCGCAGGGGAAGAAAAAATTTTCGTAAAACTTTTTTTAATTAGAACCATATCATGCTGGAGCAGGCTTGCTGTTGAACGCTCTGCCGGGATGCACTCCATGAAGGAACTGCGCTGCCTCGTGTTCACGGATCAGGAAGTGGTCAAGGCGGTGCTGGACCGGCGGCGCCGCATGCGGGAACCGTTGCCGAGCGGGACCGTGGGCAAGGTGACCTACCGCACCGTCCATAGCGTGGAAACGCACATCCAGGTCACCGGGGACGAGGGCGACGACCGCTCCATGACCCTGCACGAGGCGGAGGTGGCGGCGGCGCTGGTCGCCTACTGCATGAACCGCAAAATCCCGCTGCCGGTCGAGTCCGACAAGATGCTGCACGTGATCAACGACAGCCTGACGCTGATGATCACCATGAACTTCAACAAGGCCCCACGCCTTGTCGAGGAGCGGCATGAGGTGGCGGAGGCCACCACCCTGATGCCCCACGCCACCACGCCCCCCACCGCGGCCCTGCGCGCGCGCCGCCTGACCGCCGTCTGAGTCCGACGCCGCTTGATCGTGTGACCCTCCGCGTGTGACCTCCGGTCGGGGGCCGCCTTTCCGGCTTGCGGGCGGTACCGCCGTTCCCCCACAATCCGGTGCCATGACACAGCCGACCAATCCCCCGCCCGGTCCGCCACCTGGCCCACCGACGGACCGGCGCACCGTTCCATTGCCCGACGAGGCCGCGACCGCGGATCTCGCGCGCCGTCTGGCGTCGCTGCTGGCCCCCGGCGACCTCGTGGCGCTGCGTGGCGACCTGGGCGCCGGCAAGACGGCGCTGTCCCGCGCCCTGATTCGCGCGGTGACGGAGGAGGATGCGGAGGTTCCCTCCCCCACCTTCACGCTGGTGCAGACCTACGAGACGGACATCGGCCCGGTCTGGCATTTCGACCTCTACCGCCTGTCCGGTCCCGACGAGGTGACCGAACTGGGCTGGGACGAGGCGCGCGCCGAGGCCGTTCTTCTGGTGGAATGGCCGGATCGGCTGGGTCCCCTGCTGCCCGCCGATCATCTCGAAATCACAATGACTTTCACCGGCCCCACCACCCGCCAAGCCGAGTTGACCGGGCACGGCGCCTGGGGCTCGCGCCTGGGCACCATTGATTTGTCGGGATTGGAGCAGCCGTGACCGACCGTGCGCACGCGATCGCCGCGTTCCTGGAGCGCCACGGGCTGGGCACGGCCAAGCGCCGCCCGCTGGCCGGCGACGCCTCCGCCCGCCGGTACGAGCGGGTGGAAAAGTCCGGCGGCGGCACGGTGATCCTGGTGGACACGCCGGCCCCGGCCGAGGATCTGGTGCCCTTCATCGCCATCGGCGATTCGCTGCGCCGCCTCGGCTTCTCCGTGCCTGAGATCCTGGCGGCGGAGGTGGAGGACGGCCTCGCCCTTCAGGAGGATTTCGGCGACGATACCCTGTCGCGCCTGCTGGCCTCCGGCGCCGACCCGCGCCCGCTGTACGAGCTGGCGACCGACGTTCTGATCGAACTGCACCGCCGCTTTCCCGTGGAGGAGGCCGCCCGCCTCGGCCTGCCCGTCTACGACGCGGCCCTGTTCACACAGCAGGTCGCGCTGTTCGCCGAGGTCTATGTCCCCGCCGCGACCGGAAAAGCCATATCCGACAAGGATCTTTCCGATCTCGAAACGGCTTGGGCGGCGGTGGTTCCTGGCGCCTGCGACGGCCCGCAGTCGTTGCTGCTGCGTGACTATCACGTCGACAACGTGATGCGGCTGCCCCGTCCGGGCCTCCAGGCCGCGGGCATCATCGACTACCAGAGCGCCGGGCTTGGCCCCGTCGCCTACGATCTGGTGTCGCTGCTGGAGGACGCGCGGCGCGACGTGCCCGCCGATCTGGCGGCCGACCTTCTGGACCGCTATCTGGCCGCCTTTCCCGGTCTGGACGCCGCAGCCTTCCGCCGCTCCTACGCCGTGCTGGGCGCCGTCCGGCACGCGCGCATCGTCGCGATCTTCGTGCGGCTGGCGTTGCAGCAGCGCCGCCGCGGTTATCTCGTTCACCTGCCGCGCGTCTGGCGGCTTCTGGAAGGCCAGTTGGCCAAGCCGGAACTTGCCCCCGTCGCCGACTGGTTCGCCCGGCGTCTGCCGCCGGGCACCCGCGCGGATTTTGTCGTTCCGGAGCCGGATTGATTATGTCGCCTGTCGATACCCCCGTTGCCATCCCGCAAAAGGCCCCGAACAAAGCCATGGTCATGGCCGCCGGCCTCGGCCTGCGCATGCGCCCGCTGACCCTGGAACGGCCGAAGCCGCTGATCCCCGTTATGGGCCGGTCGATGCTCGACCACGCGCTGGACCGTCTGGAGGAAGCCGGCGTCGCCTCCGCCGTGGTGAACAGTCATTACAAAGGCGAACTGATCGCCGAGCACCTCAAAACCCGCACCGCTCCCGCCATCACTCTGTCGCCGGAGGATGCGCTGCTGGAAACCGGCGGCGGCGTGAAGAAGGCGCTGCCGCTGCTGGGCACCGATCCGGTTTATGTGATCAACGCCGACATCCTGTGGCTGGACGGCCCGTCGCCGACACTGGCCCGTCTGGCCCGTCACTGGAATCCGGAGGAGATGGACGCACTGCTTCTGCTGATGGCGACCACCAAGTCGGTGGGCTACGACGGGCGCGGCGACTATCACATGGACCCGGTGGGCCGGCTGACCCGCCGCAGCGAGATGGAGATCTCCCCCTTCGTCTTCGCCGGCGTCCAGATCGTGAAGCCGGAGCTGTTCGCCGCCGACACGCCGGACGGCGCCTTCTCCACCAACCTGATCTGGGACCGCGCGCAGGAAGCCGGGCGGCTCTACGGCCTTGCCCACGACGGGCTGTGGTTCCACATCGGCACGCCCGACGCGCTTCGGGAAACCGAAGATTTGCTGTCAAAGAGCGACGTGTCCGTGGTCACCACCTGAAGCGGAGCGGTTTCCGCCGAAGGGGATATTTTTCACCACCAAGACACAAAGGCACAAAGAACGTCACAAAGGGGTTTCGGTGCGGCGCAATCACGCCCATCGAATTTGAGCCCTTCTTTGTGAAAATCTTTGTGTCCTTTGTGTCTTTGTGGTGTCTTTTACCGATGCCTCCATTTCTTGGCAGCGTGGGATTTTCGGGGCGAGCATGGGCGACCCAGGATGAGCGATAAGGCGGAGCCGAAGGTCTTCACGATTCCCTCCGGCGTGTCCTTCGTGGACCAGCTGGCGGCGGGCATCGTCGAGCGCGTGGGCGATGATCCGCTGGCGCTTGCCGGCGTGACCGTGCTGTTGCCCACCCGCCGTTCCTGCCGCTCGCTGCGGGAGGCGTTTCTGCGCCGCTCCGGCGGCCGGCCGATGCTGCTGCCGCGCATGAGCCCGCTGGGCGAACTGGACGCCGACTCCCTCAGCCTGACCGCCGAGGAACTGCCGGGTATTCCTCTGGAACTGCCGGACCCGGTCAGCGGGCTGAAGCGCCAGCTGATGCTGGCCCGCCTGATCCTTCAGGCGCAGGGCGTGTCGGCCACCACCGCGCAGGCCGTGCGGCTGGGCGCCGACCTCGGCCGGCTGATCGACGCGGTGTGGACGGAAAATGTCGCCTTCGACCGGCTGGCCTCCCTGGTGCCGGAGGATTACGCCCAGCACTGGCAGGTCACGCTGGAGTTCCTGAAGATCGTCACGGAGCACTGGCCCACGATCCTCGGCACTTTCGAGCTGACCGATCCCGCCCAGCGCCGCAACATCGTGCTGAAGACCCAGGCAGACCTGTGGCGCGCCGAGCCGCCGCAGGGGCTGGTCATCGCCGCCGGCTCCACCGGCTCCATCCCCGCCTCCGCCGATCTGCTGGCCGTGGTCGCGGCGCTGCCGCAGGGCGCCGTCGTGCTGCCCGGCCTGGACCAGGAGGCCGACGAGCCCACCTGGGACGCCATCCGCCGCGACGAATCGCACCCGCAGCACGGCCTTGCCCACCTGCTGGACACGCTGAAGGTCACCCGCGGCGCGGTCCGCCGCTGGAACGACGCGGAGGAGCCACGCGCTGCCCGCGCCCGCCTGATCACGGAGGCCATGCGCCCCGCCGCCACCACGGAAGGCTGGCGGGAGCTTCAGGGGCTGGACGAATCGGCGCTCGCGAACCTGACCCGCATCGACGCCCCGACCGCGGAGGAGGAGGCGTCGGTCATCGCCCTTCTGATGCGCCACGCGCTGGAAACGCCGACGAAGACGGCGGCGCTGGTCTCGCCCGACCGGAACCTCGCGCGACGGGTCGCCATGGCGTTGTCGCGCTGGGACATCGCGGTGAACGACTCGGCGGGCCAGCCGCTCGTCCACACCGCGGTCGGCACCTACCTGCGCC
>JAEZPL010000779.1 GCA_023413605.1 Pseudomonadota bacterium | reverse complement strand
TGCCGGTCAGCATGGGAAAGGCGGTGGAGGTGTAGGCGTAGGCGCCGGCCTTCAGCCGGTCCCAGCCCTGTTCCATCTTCACCACCATCATCTCCACCGCGATGATGGCGTCGTCCACCAGCAGGCCCAGCGCGATGATCAGCGCGCCCAGCGAGATGCGGTGCAGGTCGATGCCCAGGATCTGCATGGCGACCAGCGTCAGCGCCAGCACCAGCGGCACGGCCAGCGCCACCACGATGCCGGTGCGCCAGCCCAGGCTGACGAGGCTGACCAGGATGACGATGCCCAGCGCCTCCGCCAGAGACTGCATGAACTCGCCGACCGAATGCTCGACGACGTTGGGCTGGTCGGCGATCTGCGCGACCTCCAGCCCCACGGGCAGGTTGGCCTGCACCTTGGCCATCTCGGCCTTCAGCGCCTCGCCCAGGTGCAGCACGTTGCCGCCCTTGGCCATGACGACGCCGAGGCCAATGGCCTCGCGCCCCTTGTAGCGCAGGGTGTACTGGCGCGGCTCCACATAGCCGCGCTTGACCTCGGCCACGTCGCCGATGGTCAGCATCCGGCCGCCCGTCTCCACGGGGATGGCGCGCACCTCTTCCGCCTTGTCGATGCCCAGGTCCACGCGCACGAAGACCCGCTGCGATCCCGTGTCCACGTCGCCGGCCGCGGCGATGGCGTTCTCGCGTTGCAGGGCCTGGATCACCGCCTCCACCGGCAGGCCGAAGCTGGCGAGCCGCTGGCTGGAGATTTCGACGTGGATCCGCTCCTCCTGCGGGGCGATCAGATCGACCTTCTCCACGTCCTTCAGGCGCAGCAGGCGGGCGCGCACATCCTCCGCGACCCTCTTCAGCTGGGCGGGGGTGAAGTCCTCGCCCATGAAGCCGTAGATGGCGGAATAGACGTCGCCGAATTCATCGTTGAAAAAGGGACCGACCACGCCGTCCGGCAGGGTGTGGCGGATGTCGCCCACCTTCTTGCGGGCCTGATACCACAGGTCCGCGACCTTGCGCGGCGGCGTGTGGTCCTTCAGCATCAGGAAGATGACCGACTCGCCGGGCTTGGAATAGCTGCGGGTGGTGTCGTAGTAGGGCACCTCCTCCAGCTTCTTCTCGATGCGGTCGGTGACGAACTGCTCCACCTCCCGCGCGGTGGCGCCCGGCCACGCGGTGCGGATGGTCATCACCTTGAAGGTGAAGGACGGATCCTCCGCCCGGCCCAGGGTCCGGTAGGTGAGCGCGCCGGCCAGCACGCTGGCGAGGATGCAGAACAGGACGAGCGTGCGGTGCGACAGCGCCCAGGCGGACAGATTCCCTTTGTTGGGGCGGCTCATCGTGCCGGCTCCGTCCAGATGCGGACCTTCTGGCCGGCGTCGAGCTTCTGCACGCCGGCGGTGACCACCGTTTCCCCGTCCTTCAGCCCGCCCGCGACGATGGCGAGGTCGCCGGCGTAGGCCACGACGGCGATGGGGCGCAGTTCCAGCCGGTCGCCGGACACCACCCAGACGGCGGTGCCCTGGTTCTTCTGCGTGACGGCGGTCAGCGGCAGGCGGGCGACCATGCCGGCGCGCTCCTGCCGGGCGGTCAGGGTCGCGGTCATGCCCAACTGCACGGACGGCGGTGGGTTCGTCAGCGTGACGCGGGTCTGATAGGTGCGGGTGCCGGGGTCGGCGCTGGGCGAGACCTCACGCAGAACGCCGGGGATCCGAAGGCCGGGCTGCGCCCACAGCTCGACGCTCAGCTGGCGCTGCGACAGGCCGGCGATCTGCTGTTCGGGGATGTTGGCGACGGCTTCCACCGCGCCCAGCCGGGCGACGCGGAAGGCCGGCTGACCCTGCGCCACCACCTGGCCGGGCTCCACCAGCACGGCGGTGACGACGCCGGGGCCGTCGGCCAGAAGGGTGGTGTACTGGACGGAGTTGGTCAGGACGCGCAGTTGCGCCTCGATCTCGCGGACCTTGGCGTCGGCCTTGTCGAGCACCGCCTTGCGCCGGTCGTATTCCTGGCGGGTGGTCCAGTCGCCCTGTTTCAGCCGGCTGTAGCGGTCGAAATCGCCGCGCGCGTTGGTGGCGTCGGCCTTGGCGGAGGCAAGCTGCGCCTGGGCGGCGCGCATCTGGAGTTCGATGTCAGCCGGGTCCAACCGCGCCAGGGGCATGGCCGCCTCCACCCGCGCCCCGACCTCCACAAGGCGGGCGACCACCTTGCCGGCGACGCGGAAGCCCACGTCCGCCTCGATGCGCGGGCGGATCACGGCGGGGTAGCGGACGGTGTCGTCGGCGGGCTCCAGCGCCACGGAGGCGACGCGGACGGGCCGGGGCTCCGGCGGTGCGGCGGCGACCTCCCCATCTTTGCAGCCAGCCAAGGCCAGGACGCACGGCAGCAAAGCCAGCATCAGGATCTCCGATCCCACCCGCCGATCCATCACCCTTCTCCCGACTGGACTGGACTGTATCGTACTGATAGAGTCCTAGAACGGCGTCAGGCCCCCGTCAAGAGTGAACGATACAGTTTAGTCCAGATGACAACCGAGCCAATTGCCGCACCTCCCGCCAAGCCGGGCGCCCAACCCGATCCGAAGACGGAAAAGATCCTCGCCGCGGCGAAGGAGACGTTCCTGGAGCTTGGCTACGCCGCGACTTCCATGGACCTGATCGCGCAGCGCGCGCGCGTGTCCAAAACGACGCTCTACACCCGCTTTCCCAGCAAGGAGGAGCTGTATTCCGCCACCATCCAGGCGGAATGCGACCGGCATGGCCTTGCCTTCGCCCCCGACGCGTTCGACGACCTGCCGGTGGAAGACGCCCTGCACCGGGTGGCCCGCGGCTTCGTCGACCTGCTCTGGTCGCCGGAGGTGGTGAAGATGCACCAGATCGTGCTGGGCGAGGCGGCGCGCTTCCCGGAGGTTGCCGGCCTCTATTACAAGGCCGGCCCGGAAAAGACGGTCGTCGCCGTCGTCGCCCTGTTCGAGCGGATGGTCCGGCGAGGGGTTGTCCGCATCGACGACCCGGCCTTCGTCGCCACCCAGTTCCTGGCCGCCTTGCAGGGCGGGTCCCGTTGCGCGCTGGAACTCGGCCTGTGCGACTACCCGCCGGAGGAGGAGCGCGAGGCCTTCGTCCGCAAGGCCGTCGCGCTGTTCGTGAAGGGGATACAGTAACGGAGAACGGTGGGAGCCTACCGGCCCACCACCACCGCGTGCCGCTTCCGTCCGGCGGACAGGCGTATGCGGCCTTCGCCGTCCATGTCAGCGGCGGTGACCGTCGCCGCCTCGTCGGACACCACGGCGCCGTTCACGCGGGCGCCCGCATCACGGATCAGCCGGCGGGCGGCGCCCTTGGACTCCGCAAGCCCGGCGGTCACCAGCAGATCGACCACGCGCACTCCGGCATCCAGGTCGCCGCGGGGAACGTCCACGGTGTGCAGCGCCTCGCCGCTGCCGCCGGCCTCGAAGACCTGCCGCGCGGTCGCCTCGGCCTCCGCGGCGGCCTCCGGGCCATGGCAGAGCGTCGTCACCTCGCGGGCGAGCACCTTCTTCGCCTCGTTGATCTCGGCGCCTTGCAGGGCCTCCAGCCGGGCGATCTCGTCCAGCGGCAGTTCGGTGAACAGGCGCAGGAAGCGCCCGACGTCCGCGTCCTCCGTGTTGCGCCAGAACTGCCAGAAGTCCCAGGGCGCGCGCCTCTCGGCGTTCAGCCAGACGGCACCCGCCGCGGTCTTGCCCATCTTGGCGCCCGACGCGGTGGTCAGCAGGGGCGTGGTCAGGCCGAACAACTCGGCCCCGTCGATGCGGCGGGCCAGCTCGATCCCGTTGACGATGTTGCCCCACTGGTCCGACCCGCCCATCTGCAAACGGCAGACGTGGCGGCGCGACAGTTCCAGGAAGTCGAAGGCCTGGAGGATCATGTAGTTGAACTCCAGGAAGGTCAGCGGCTGCTCGCGGTCGAGCCGCAGCTTGACCGAGTCGAAGCTCAGCATGCGGTTGACCGTGAAATGCCGGCCCA
>JAEZPL010000775.1 GCA_023413605.1 Pseudomonadota bacterium | reverse complement strand
CAATGAAGCGGATTGGAATCCGCTTCATTGCGCGACGCGCGATTCGTCGGCCTTGGCGACGTGCCAGAGAACGACGTGGTAGTGGGGCTTCTCCACGCCGGGATGGCAGGCGTTGTAATACAGGTCGACATGGTCGACAGAGCCGCCTGCCGCCTTCAGGTCGTCGAACTTCTTCTGCCCCTGGATGTCCTCGACCGGGATCATGTAGACGGTGCTGACAAGCCGCCCGTTGTGATCGTAGGCGAGGAACGGCCCTGCGGGCAGGGTCTTGGGATCGACGTACAGCGTGCCCAGGCCGGGCAGGAAGTCCGGCAGCTTCACCAGTTCGCTCACCTTCTTGTAGGCACCGCCGGGCGGCGCCTTTTCGACGGGCTGGGCGTGCGCGGGCACGGTCGCCAGCGCGATGGCGCCGGCGAACAAAGTGGTGCGGATCAACATGCGTGTCTCCCTCTGTGATGGTCCGGCCATCACTGTTGGTTCGACGCCGGACCGGTTTGCGTGGTCCTCAACCCGAAAGGCCGAGCCGTTCGAGCACGCGGGCGACGATGCGGGCGCAGCGTGCGCCGGCGAACGGGAACGCGTCGGCGAGATCGGGCGAGAGTTGCCGGCGCAGGTTCCGGCCGAGCAGGCGGCGGGCCCGGTGCAGGCGCGTCCGGACCGTCTCCGGCGAAATGCCGAGGACGGCCGAAACCTCGTCCCCGCTCATCTGCTCGACGTCGCGCAGCATGTAGACCGTGCGGAACGGGCCGGGCAGCCGATCGATGGCGCGTTCCAGCAGACGCCGCATTTCCGCGCGGGCGGCGTCCTCCTCCGGCGTCGTCGGCGAATGCTGCACGCCTGGGAAGGGAATGACTTGAGCACCGTGGGCTTGGGCACTTGAGTTCTGTGCTAAAGTCTGGTCGTCGTCGTCGATGTCCGCCATCAGCGTTCTCGCCAGCATCCCTGGCCGGAGCCGCCGCAACGCCTCGTTCCGGACGATACGGCCGAGCCACGCGCCGAGGCTGCCCGCGTCCCGCACCTGATCAATGTTCGTGAAGGCCAGGACATAGGCATCCTGAAGCGCATCCTCAGCCTCCGCGGGATCGCGCAGGACGCTCCGCGCCATGCGGTAGAGGCGGCGGTTGTGCCGCTGCATAAGCGTCCGGAAAGCGGCGGCATCACCGTTCCGCAGCCGCCCGACGAACTCGGCCGACTCCGGGCCAGGGTCGGGGCCAGGACTGGGAATGGGGGCACTGTGCTTGGCGTGGTCCATGCGGCGCTCCTTGCTTGAGGAGTTGATGCGCGCTGCGCCCACGGGGTTCCCGCGCAAGCGTGGTGCCCCCTTTGCGCCGGTCGCCTTGCCGCCCGCGAACCGGCCCGACTTCCTACGGATGACAAGTGTGTCATCTCCGTGCCATGGCGCCTGCGGGGGTCTTGGAAACCCGGCCTACGGGGCCACATGCGGGCGCATGCACAACCACGACCCACCGCAAGTTTCGGCCCCCCGACCGCTTCCGCCCGGCCCCGAGGTTCCCCCGCGCTTCCAGGCGCCGCCATGGCTGCACGACGACCAGGGCATGGTCCGGCGCGTCGGCGTGGAGATCGAGTTCCAGGGCATCACCGCCGAGGCCGCCGCCCGCGCCCTGGCCGACGAGCTTGGCGGGACCTGCGTCGAGGAAGACCCGCACGCCTTCCACATCCTGGACACATCCATCGGCCGGCTGGCCGTGGAACTGGATCTCCGCCACGTGCACCCGCAACGGCGCGCGGCCACCCAGCGCATCCGGCTGGGCGCGACCGGGGCCGCATGGCTCGGCACCATGCTCGAAGGCGTCGTCCCGCGCGAGCTGATCACCGCGCCGCTTCCGATCGGCAAGTTGGACTGCGTGGACCGCGCGGTGGACGTGCTGCGCGCCGCCGGCGCCCGCGGCCTCGGCGCGACGCGGTTCGGATCGTTGGGGCTGCACTTCAACATCGACCCGCCAAGCCTCGACGCCGATGCCGTCACCGCCGTCCTGAAGGCCTTCCTGCTGCTCTCGCCCAATCTGCGGCAGGATGCGGCGGGACCGTCCGCAGCCTTCCAATCCGCCCCCTATCCGGACTCTTACGTCCGCCGCGTCGTCGATCCGGGCTATTGGCCGGACCTGCCGGCCTTGGCGGAGGATTACCTGTCCGCCAATCCGACACGAGACCGCGATCTGGACCTTCTGCCGCTGTTCCTGCACCTCGACCCGGCCCAGGTGAGGGAGCGCCTGCCCCACGAGAAGATCGGCAGCCGGGCCGTCTTTCATTACCGCCTGCCGCGGGCCTTCGTCAGCGATCCGGCCTGGAGCATCGCGGCGGCGTGGAACGGCTGGGTCTCGGTCGAGCAACTGGCCGACGACCGCCCGCGCCTCGACGCGCTCGGCCGCCAACATCGAAGCATCGGGAGTGCGTGAGCCGCGGAACGCGGAGGCGGCCATCGATGGCGGGGAACGGCACGGAATGGCTTGGCCTGCACTTTTTTTGATTGGCCTCCCTCTTCACGCCCGCGGGGCCGCCACCCATTTAACGGTTAGGTGAAACTGCACAGCGTGTTTTATGAGTTCCTGCCTCTCCCGAGGCCGCGCCCCGATCCAGACCATGGACGGCGCCGACAGCATCAACAAAGTGGCCGGAGGTTTTCGTCCGGCCGGCGAGCCCCTCGCTCCGCTGCGGCACAGGACCAACCCTGCCGCCCTTTGCGCTCCACACAACCTCCTGAAGGCTGCCCGCCTGGATCGTACCGGTCCGGGCAGATAAGCCGCTGCGTTCGCCCCATCGGGCGGATGGCCCAAAGGCGCGTTCGCGTGGCCTGGGCCTGCGGCTTTGCAACGCTTTCCTCACATGGATTCCCATGTCTACCGTCACGGCGCCGAGGGCCGTCAACACCTCGGATTTGACGTTTTCGAAGATACACCAGCCGTCCGACCTGCTCGCGTTCGAGATTGAACCCCGCCAGCTCGCCTGGTTCGTCCCCATGCCGGCCATCGCCGACGAAATCACGGCCCACCCCGACCGCCGCGCCTTCGCCATCGAGGCCGGGGGCGAAAAGATCGGCTTCTTCGTGGTCCGCCGCGACCTGCGCGATCCGCGTTGCTGGTGGCTTTGCTACTTCCTGCTCGACCGCCGTCAGCAGGGCAAGGGCTACGGCAAGAACGCCCTGCGCCTGATCCTGGCCTACCTGTCGAAGCGCGAGGGCTGCCGCCGCATCCGCCTGCAGGTGACGCCGGGCAACGACACGGCGCGCGGCCTGTACGAGCGCGTCGGCTTCGACGAGACCGGCCGACTCGCCAGCGACGGCGACACGATCCTGGAACTGAGCCTGGACACCGGCGACGCCGCAATTTGGGCTTTCAACCCCCGGATTGCCGGCCACGCTTGGAACATCACCATTCTCCGCCTCACCGGTGAAAGGGGCGAAGGCCTCAGGCCGGGCGGGCACCGGTCTCCCGGCGCGCTGTCCAGAATTGGTCAGGCAGGGGGCCAAGCAGGGCACGGGTTCGGCGCTGGACCACCCCATTAGGGTTGGCAGCCCGACCAGAACATTCATAGAAGGGGAGAATGGTGCCCAGGGGCGGAATCGAACCACCGACACGGGGATTTTCAGTCCCCTGCTCTACCACCTGAGCTACCTGGGCGCCGCATCGTGCGGGGGTTGCCTTATAGGAAGAACCAGCGCGCTTGTCCAGCGCATTGTGCGGCGCCCGTCACAAAATCCGCAGCGTCAGGGTAACGACGTTGCGCCCCCCGTCCCGGCGGTAGGAAAGATCATCGGCGAAGCGGCGGACCAGATGAAGGCCGAGCCCGCCGATGGGTCGATTCTCATCGGTCGCCTCCAGGTTCGGAGACGGCACGTCGGCAAAGGGATCGTGGGGTGCGGCGTCATCCTCGATCCGGGCGCGGACCGCGCCATTCTCAAGCGCCACGTCGACCCGGATCACGGGCGTCCGGCCGCCGGTCGCGCCATAAGCCCGCGTGTTGGCAACCAGTTCGTCGATGCAAAGGTTCAGGCCAAAGGCAAGGTCCACCGGCAGCCCGGCCTGCGCCACGAACGCCTCGACCTGCCCGGCGAGCCTGTCCAGCCCGCCCGAATCGTCGGTCTCCGCATCGCTTGTCAAAACCACGGTCAGCTGGTCGTCCATGCCCGCGCAGCATGCCGGAGGCGGCGAAGGGGCACAACATCGGCGCGCATCGCCGCGTTACACCCCGCGCGTCATCGCAACGATGCCTCCGAAGGATCGCACCCGCCGCCCACCCGTTGCGGTATGTTACGGACGGCGCCTGAAGGCGCCGACCGTATGATCGATGCGGATAACAGCGGCGGCCGGTGACGGGAATGAGGTTCGCAGAAACGGCTCTCCCCGGTGTTCTTGTGGGCAGCGTGATTCTTGCCTGCGTGCTGATGGCCGGCCTTGCCGGTCCGGACGGTGCGGCGGCTGAGCAGCACAAACCGCCGGCGGACCGGGCGCATGCCGGCACCATCGCGGTCGTGACGACCGACGGCGAGGCCACGCTGAAGCTGTGCCGCGACTGGCTGTTCCGGCACGAATGCCGGGAATATGGTCACATCGGCATTCCGAGACGCATCGCCGTCGGCGATGCCTTCGAAGTGACCTTCGGAAGCAACCCGAAGACGATGCAGTTCCGGGTCAAGGGCATGATAAAGGGCACCGGCGGCTGCTTCCTCGTGCCGGAACACGAGGACATGCCCAAGCCGTCGAACCGGCAGCCGAACCCCTCGGCCATGACCGCGGACACGTCCACCGACATGCTGATCGTGAAGGGCTGCACCGTTCAGCGGTGACAGCCTTCACGACGCTCCGCCCACCGCTTTCCCCGGCGCCCTCTGCGGCGCACAGCCGGTCAGCGCAGCGGGATGTTCATCTGCAAGCTGACGCCCGGTGCCGGCGCGTACATGACGGGCGGCGGCGGCGCGTAGACCACGCGTGGGGGCGGCGCATAGACGACCGGCGGCGGGCGGCGAACGATGACCGGGCGCGGCTGCTCGACCACCACCACCGGGCCGCCGTAGCCGTAATGCCCATGATGATGCTTGTGCTTGTGTTTATGGCCATGGCCCCGCCCGTGGCCATGATCGCCGGCCGATGCTGGCACCGCCAGGGCCAGGGACAGGATGACCCCTCCCAGGGCAATGCCCAATCCACGCATGGCATTCTTGGCGAACATCCCGATATTCCTTTTCTCGCGAAGCTTTGCAGCCATCTTAGCACACAGATTGTGCGCTCAAGCTCGCGCTCCAAGCGTCTCCGCTGGGACAATTTTCGGGTTCATCATGGCGCGGAAGAGGTACGTCACTCCATCCGCGCCTCACCGCGGATCGAGCAGCCGCGGGCCCGGCCCCTCCTCCGACAACTCGTCCCACGGGTTGCGCAGCGGGCAGGCGCTGACGGACAGGCAGCCGCAGCCGATGCATTCGTCCAGTTCGTCGCGCAGCCGGACCAGCGTGGCGATGCGCTCGTCCAGTTCCTTCTTCCAGGTTGCGGACAGGTTCTTCCAATCCTCGGTGGTCGGGGACCGCTCCTCCGGCAGGGTTTTCAGCGCATCGGCGATCGAGGCCAGCGAAATGCCCAACCGCTGCGCCACCTTGATGACCGCCACGCGGCGCAGCACCTCGCGCGGGAAGCGGCGCTGGTTGCCGTTGCTCCGCCAGCTTCTGATCAGGCCCTTCGATTCGTAGAAGTGTATGGTGGACACCGCCACGCCGGATCGCTCCGCCACCTCTCCGACGGTGAGATCCTTCCCCATCTGATGCGGTTCGAGAATGCCCATACCCGGCCTCCCTGGCGTTTAAAGTTCCTCAGACCGCAGGAACTTCTTGACCTCAAGTAAGGTTGAGGTTGTACGCTGATCTCCTTCGCACCGCAATCCCCGCGCACGGCGCGGAAAATGGGGTGAGGACCGAAGGGACGGAAAGCCAACCGTTTGTCGAGTCGAGGGAAAAGCCACATGATCTCGCCGACGTCCGTCGATTGGACATCGCTCAACACGCTGCGGGCCACGCCAGGGCCGGAGGTGACGGCTCTGCCCGCCTCGCTGCTGGACATCACCCGCGTGGCGAACCTGAAGCCGGCCGTCGTCCGGCCGGTGATGGAAATCCTGCTCCGCCAGGGATACGTCCGCGAATACCAGACGCAGTTCGGCAAGGCCTATGCCCGAACACCGCAGGGCAACCAGCGGATCCGCGAAGTGAAGGAATGGCTGCGGTAACGGGCTGCCTGAACGCAAAAACGGCGCCCAAGCAGCGCCCAAGCAAAAACGGCGCCCACTGGGGGCGCCGTCTCCACGGTTGTCAAAGCCAGGACTGGAGGTAACCGGCTTCAGACCACCTTGTTCGCGTGCATCTCCGCGATCTGCTCCTTGGTGTAGCCAAGGCTGGCCAGCACGTCGTCCGTATGCTCGCCCAGCAGCGGCGAACCGGTGACCTCGACCGTCATGTCCGAGAACTTGATCGGGCTGCCGACGGTCAGGTAGTTGCCGCGCGCCTTGTGCTCGACCTCGACGATGGTCCCGCTCTTGCGCAGAGACGGGCACTCGGCGATTTCCTTCATGGTCAGCACCGGGGCGCACGGAATGTCGTACTTGCGCAGGATGTCGACCGCTTCGTACTTCGTCTTGTCGGCCAGCCAGCTCTCGATGGTGGCGAAGATGTCGAAGATCTTGTCCTGGCGGGCCAGGGCGGTGTTGTAGGCCGGGTCGTCGATCCATTCCGGCTTGCCCAGCGCCTTGCAGATCGGCGCCCAGGCGTGGCCCTGGATGGTGAAGTAGATGTAGGCGTTCGGGTCGGTCTCCCAGCCCTTGCACTTCAAGACCCAGCCCGGCTGGCCGCCGCCGCCCGCGTTGCCGCCGCGCGGCACGACGTCGGAGAACTCGCCGTGCGGATACTGCGGGTATTCCTCCAGGTAGCCGACGCGGTCAAGGCGCTGCTGGTCGCGCAGCTTGACGCGGCAGAGGTTGATCACGGCGTCCTGCATCGACACGGCGACCTTCTGGCCCTTGCCGGTCTTGGAGCGGCCCATCAGGGCGGTCAGGATGCCGATGGCGAGGTGCATGCCGGTGTTGCTGTCGCCAAGGGCGGCGGCGCTGACGGTCGGCGGGCCGTCCCAGAAACCGGTGGTCGACGCCGCACCGCCGGCGCACTGGGCGACGTTCTCGTAGACCTTCAGGTCTTCATAGTGGTGGCCGTCGCTGAAGCCCTTCACGGAGGCGACGATCATGCCCGGGTTCAGCTCGTTGATGCGCTCCCAGGTGAAGCCCATGCGGTCGAGCGCGCCCGGCGCGAAGTTCTCGACCAGCACGTCGGATTCGCGGATCAGCTTCTCCAGCACTTCCTTGCCCTGCTGGGTCTTGGTGTCCAGCGTCAGCGAGCGCTTGTTGCTGTTCAGCATGGTGAAATAGAGGGCATCCGCGTCGGGGATGTCGCGCAGCTGGTTGCGGGTGACGTCACCGGCGCCGGGGCGCTCCACCTTGATCACGTCGGCGCCGTACCAGGCGAGCAGCTGCGTGCAGGCCGGGCCAGCCTGAACGTGCGTGAAATCGATGATTTTGATCCCTTCGAGCGGCTTGCTCATGGCTCGTTCACTCCCGTTTTGAGTTATTGCAAACGCTGCCCCCGCGGCTGCCCGAACGGGGTCGGCCTCAAGGAACAGAATGAGGATGTGTTGGAGATCAGTGGGCTGCGGTGGCTTCCAGCTCCGCCAGACGCCGGCGCAGCTTGCGGTCCTCGGTCCAGCGGCTGGTTTCATCGCGGACGATGGCGGCGATTCCCGTCACCGTGCCGTCCGCCGCGGTGAGCAGGGCGACCGTGAAGGCGATGGACAGCGCGCGCCCGTCCTTGTGCACCGCGGGCACCCGCAGCAGATCGGCGCCGTACCGCGTCTTCCCGGTCTGCATGGTCTTTTCATAGCCATCCCAGTGCCGCTGGCGCTGGCGCTCCGGGATGATCAGGTCGAGCGACTGGCCGAGAGCGTCGGCCTCCGTAAATCCGAAGATGCGTTCGGCCGCGGAATTCCAGAAGGTGATCGCCCCCTTGGCGTCGGAAATGATGACCGCGTCACCGGCCACCCTGGCGAGTTGTTCGAAGTCGATCGCGGTGCTCATCGGACTAGCTTTCCCCTTCGCCCAGGATCTTTTTGCACGAGATCGCTTCGCACGAGGCTGCGCCGTTCTCCCGCCACGACCGTCCGTCGCGCTTCGCGTCGATGCGGGCTGCCCGGTGATCGGGTTCAATGCGGGCTCTCGTTCGCTGCATTTCGATCCTGCATCCAACGCTTTTGGCAACGCCGATTGGCATGGTTCATACGGTATACCAGATACCGCGCCCCAAGCAAGCGCTTTGTGTGGCTGTACGAATTAATGGCTACCCCAACGATTTGCGCGACCGAGCGCCCCCTTACGGCGCACGGCGGCAAGGCCGCGAAGCGTTCGCCGCGGCGAGGACCCTGACCTGTGATACCGAAGGCGTTGTTTGATGAGTTCCATCAAACGCCTTCGGTACAAGCCCGACAGCACATTGCACAGCAATGTGCGAGAGGGTCATACGGCCGGCCGATCATGGAACTCTTCATGCGCCGGCCGCATGATACGGACGGCGGGCACTGGACGTGTTCATCCGCCGACCGTATGGACCGGGCGGCCGCTTACGTGCGGACGAACTGCTTGCGCAGCTCCGCGAAGGCGACCGTTGCCGCCGCCGCGTCATCCGTGGAGGCCTGGGCGCCGACATCCGGATGAACCGCCTTCAACCGTGCGCGGTAGGCGGACTTCAGCTCAGCCAAGGTTGCGGGCATGGCGACCAGCCCCAACGCGGCAAGGTGGCGGGCGCGGGCGGCATCGACGGAGGGTTCGGCCTTTGTCTCAGAGCGGGCTTCGTCGCGGGCACTGTCCCCGCCGCCTTCTCCGGCCATACCCGTAAGGAACGCCAGCTCCGATTCGAGGTCCGCGATGCACGCATCCAGCGCATCGAGTTCGTCGAACCATGCAACGAGCCGCTTGTCCAGGGTCTCCAGCGACCGACGCAGCGCGTCCTTTTCCGGGCCGGCCGGCTCCGCCGCTTCCCGGGTCAGCAGGACATCGCGGGCTTCGCCATAACGGAGAAGGTCCGCAATCAGTGTTTTGCGCCGAGCTCGGGCCTCCGCGAGCGCTCGCCGGCAGCGTTCCGCCAGCTGTGCGGCGCGAGCGTGCGCATCCTCGCCGGACCGGTCGTAGCCGCGCCCAGCCCTTCGGGAGCCGCCGGTTGCGCGGCGCAAGGCCAGTCGCAGAAGATGCCTGAGGACACGGCCGGCGTTCATGCATCCCCACCTTCGCTGCGGGTCCGGGAGAGCGTCACCGCCGGACGCTTCTTCACCCTTTCAGCTTCGCGAGCACCGGCATGGCGACCCGGTGGACCAGCGGGATCAGCACCGCGCCGAGGGCGAGGCCGAACACGCCCGCCGCCGCGGCAGCCACCAGCCACTCCGCCACCGCGGCACCGACCGGCAGGGCGTGCCCCACCGCCACGGCGGCGGCGTGGATCGCGTGCCCGATCTCCGGCAATCCGTAGCCCTCAAGCCCATGGATGATGATGCCGCCGCCGACCCAGAGCATCGCGGCGGTGCCGACGATGCTGAGCAGTTTCAGGAACACCGGCATGCCATGGACGAGCGCGCGCCCCAGCCCCTGCGTCAGCGGACGCAGCGCCCGGTCCGCCCCACCCGGCGCGCCCGCCGCCATTCGCCGCAGCCCGAACAGGCTTGAGGCAGGTAACTCGTTCTGCGCCAGGGACAGGCCGACGTCATCGGTCTTCACGATCAAGGCAACCACGCCATAGACCGCGATGGTGATGCCGGTCCCCACGACTCCCAGAATCAGCGCCTGTGTCCAAAAGGAGGAGGTCTCCTCAGCGACCGTGGACAGGGTGATCGCCATGATTTCGGCGGACAGGATCAGGTCCGTCTTGATCGCGCTGTTCACCTTCGCGTCTTCGAACTGCCGGGCCGTCTGCGGATCCGTCGCGATCTCACCGCCATGGCCATGATGGGCGGCGTGCGGCCACACCGCCTCGTACACCTTTTCCGCCCCCTCGTAGCAGAGGAAGGCGCCGCCCAGCATCAGCAGCGGTGTGATGGCCCAAGGTGCCACGAGGCTCAGGATCAGGGCCGCGGGCAACAGCAGGATGAGCTTGTTCTTCAGGGAACCGAGCGCGATTTTTGCAACGATGGGCAACTCCCGGTCGGCCGTGAAGCCGACGACGTAGCGCGGCGTGACCGCGGCGTCATCGACCACCACACCGGCGGCCTTGGCTCCCGCCCGCGCGGCCTGCCCGGCGGCATCGTCCAGGGAAGCGGCGGCGACCTTTGCCAACCCCACCACGTCGTCCAGCAGCGCGATCAGTCCTGTGCTCAATGCCGTGGCTCCTGTCAGTCCTTGCGTCGCTCCAACAAACGCCTGGCGCTCACCATCGGCCCGATCCGCCCCACAACGTCCCGACCAGGCATCGCGCGCCCGGATAATACCAAAGCCATCTCACCCCGCGGAACACCAGCCTCGTCCCCTCCCCCGCCATGCGGGGGCATCGAAGGCGACCCGTTTCCGCATCCCAAACAGCAAAAAGCCGGCGCTCCTGGTG
>JAEZPL010000685.1 GCA_023413605.1 Pseudomonadota bacterium | reverse complement strand
GCCCACAGCAGGTCGTCCATGGTGACGACACCGGCCAGCTTGCGGCTGAACAGGTACAGATCCTCCGTCGTCTTGGCCCGGTTCCGCGCCGTGACGGCCTGGGCGCGCACGCGCGCCGTCAGGTTGCTGGCGATGACGGCGACGACCGCGAAGAAGAACAGCGCGACGATGTTCTCCGGGTCGGCGATCGTGAAGTTGTAGAGCGGCGGCAGGAAGAAGTAGTTGAAGGCGAGGATGCTGGCGACGCAGGCGTAGAGCGACGGCCCCAGCCCGCCGGTGACCGCGCTGACCAGAACGGCGGTTAGGAAGACCAGTGCGACGTTGCTGAGGCCCAGCGCCTGTTGCAGTACCCTGCCGACGCCCAGCGCCACGGCGACATAGACCGTGCTGGCCAGGAAGGGCCACCATTCGAACGCCGCCCGCCGCCCCGGCGCGGTCTTCACCGTCTTGGGCGGGATCGGCCCGCCGGAATCGCCGGCGATGACGTGCACGCTGATGTCCCCGGCCCGCCGGATCAGGTTCGACGCGACGGAGCCGTGCAGCAGTTCCGACCAGCGGGAGCGGCCGGACTTGGCGATGACGATGTGCGCGACGTTGTTGGACCGGGCGTAGTCCACCACCGTGTCGGCCACGTCGCGGCCGGGCACGGTCACGGCCTCCCCGCCCAGCTTTTCCACCAGCCTCAGCGCGTCGGCGATGCGGTCGCGTTCCGCCTCCGTCAGCCGCAGGGCGCGGGTGGTCTCCACATGGATGGCGGTCCAGTGGGCGCGCAGCCGTTCCGCCTGACGGCGGGCGTAGCGCACGACGGCGGCGCAGTTCGGATCCTCGTTGACGCAGACCAGCAGCCGCTCCCCCGCCGCCCAGGGGCCGGCGATGGCGTGGGCCTGCATGTGCGTCAGAAGCTGGTCGTCCACCCGCTGCGCCGTCCGCCGCAGCGCCAGTTCCCGCAGCGCCGTCAGGTTGCCGGCGGAGAAATAGTGGCGGATCGCGCGCTCGGCGGTGCGGGGGACGTAGACCTTGCCCTCCCGCAGCCGCTGGATCAGGTCTTCCGGCGTGAGGTCGATGACCTTGATGTCGTCGGCGCGGTCGACGATGGAGTCCGGCACCGTCTCGCGCACGCGGACGCGCGTGATCTTGGCGACGACGTCGTTCAGGCTTTCCACATGCTGGATGTTCAGTGTCGTGTAGACGTTGATGCCCGCGGCGAGCAGTTCCTCCACGTCCAGGTAACGCTTGGCGTGGCGGCTGCCGGCCGCGTTGGTGTGGGCCAGCTCGTCCACCAGCGCGATCTTCGGGCGGCGGGCCAGGATGGCGTCGAGGTCCATCTCGTCCAGCAGCCGGCCCTTGTACGCGACCCGGCGGCGCGGCACGACCTCCAGCCCGGCGACCAGGGCTTCGGTGTCCTTGCGTCCGTGGGTTTCCACCACCCCGACCACGACGTCCACGCCGTCGCGGCGCTTGGCCTGCGCCGTCAGCAGCATCTCGTAGGTTTTGCCCACCCCCGGTGCGGCGCCGAGGAAGATCTTCAGCCGCCCACGTTCCTCCTGCGCCGCCTGACGCAGCAGCGCCTCGGGCGACGGACGGGTGTGGGTGGGGCGGTCGGTGGTCATACGTGATTCTTGGTGTTTTGCGCGAATTGGTTCAACCGTTGCCCCCTCCCTAGCCCTCCCCCGCTTGTGGTGGTGGAGGGGACTGCCGCCGCTTCGCGCCAAACCCTCCACCTCGAAGAGGGGGAGGGTGACCGCCGCAAGGCCGGCGGGAGGGGGCATGGTGTGGCAATGCCTTGGCTATCGGGTCGCCGCAACCCCGTCCAGCGCGAGGTTCAGCCGCAGCACATTCACCACCGGCTCGCCCAGGATGCCCATCATCGGCGGCTCGGTGTTCGCCGCGACCAGGGCGCGGAGCCGGTCTTCCGGGATGCCGCGCGCCTTGGCGACGCGGGGCACCTGAAAGTCTGCGGCGGCGGGCGACAGGTGCGGGTCCAGGCCGCTGCCCGAGGTGGTGACCAGTTCCACCGGCACCGGCGTGCCCGGATTCTCCGCGATCAGCCGCTCCGCGTCGGCCTGGACCCGCTCGACCAACGCTTTGGAGGTCGGGCCGGCGTTGGAACCGCCGGAGTTCGCCGCGTTGTAGGGCGTCGGCACCGACTTGGCCGGGTCCGCCGGGTCGGGTCCCATCGTCGCGGAGGGGCGGCCGTGGAAATAGCCCTCGCCCGCGAAGCTCTGTCCGATCAGGGCGGAGCCGACCACCGTCCTCTCTCGCTCGATCAGGCTGCCGTTGGCCTGATGCGGGAAGAGTCCTTGGGCGATGCCGGTGACGGCCAGCGGGTAGGCCAGCCCCGTGACGACCGTCAGCGCGGCCACCATGACGAGCGCGGGGCGCAGTTCCTTGATCATATCCTTGCTCCTCCAAAAGCGCCCGTCAGACGAGGCCGATGGCGTTGACGATCAGGTCGATCGCCTTGATGCCGGCGAAGGGGATGACGAGGCCGCCAAGCCCGTAGACCAGCAGGTTCCGGCGCAGCAGGCTGGCGGCCCCCACCGGGCGGTAGGCCACGCCCCTCAGCGACAGCGGGATCAGCGCGACGATGATCAGCGCGTTGAAGATGATGGCCGACAGGATGGCGCTCTCCGGGCTGGCCAGCCCCATGACGTTCAGGGCGCCCAGCTGCGGGTAGAAGGCCAGGAACATCGCCGGGATGATGGCGAAGTACTTCGCCACGTCGTTGGCGATGGAGAAGGTGGTCAGCGCGCCACGCGTCATCAGCAGCTGCTTGCCGATCTCCACGATCTCGATCAGCTTCGTCGGATCGCTGTCCAGGTCGACCATGTTGCCGGCCTCGCGCGCCGCCATGGTGCCGGTGTTCATCGCCACGCCGACGTCGGCCTGGGCCAGCGCCGGGGCGTCGTTGGTGCCGTCGCCGCACATGGCGACCAGCTTGCCTTTCGCCTGCTCGTCGCGGATCAGCCGGAGCTTCGTTTCCGGCGTCGCCTGGGCGAGGAAGTCGTCCACCCCGGCCTCCGCCGCGATGGCGGCGGCGGTCATCGGGTTGTCGCCGGTGATCATCACCGTCTTGATGCCCATCTTGCGCAGCGCCGCGAAGCGTTCGCGGATGCCGCCCTTGACGATGTCCTTCAGGTGGATGATGCCCAGCAGGCGCCCGTCGCGGGCGACGGCCAGCGGCGTGCCGCCGGCCTTGGCGACGCGCTCGGCGATGGCGACCAATTCGCGCTCCGCCGCCTCGGCCGTGGCGGTCGGGCGCAGTGCGGCGACCGCCCCTCCACGGTTGGCCGTGGAAGCCGCGCGGTTCGCCGCCTGGACATGGGTCTGGGCGTGGGCCAGCACCGCGTCCACCGCGCCCTTGCGGATCGCCACCCCGTCGGTGTCGATGCCGCTGATGCGGGTCTGCGCGGTGAAGGGGATGAAGGCGGCGTGCAGGTCCGCCATTTCGCGGCCACGGATGCCGTATGTCTCCTTGGCGAGCACGACGATGGACCGGCCCTCCGGCGTCTCGTCGGCCAGAGAGGCGAGTTGCGCGGCGTCGGCCAGGTCGCGTTCCCCCACGCCGGCCACCGGCAGGAACTCCGCGGCTTGGCGGTTGCCCAGCGTGATGGTGCCGGTCTTGTCGAGCAGCAGCGTGTCCACGTCGCCCGCCGCCTCCACCGCGCGGCCGGACATGGCCAGCACGTTGAAGCGCACCAGACGGTCCATGCCGGCGATGCCGATGGCAGACAGCAGCGCGCCGATGGTGGTGGGGATCAGCGTCACGAACAGCGCCACCAGCACCAGCACGCTGACCGAACCCCCGGCGTAGGCGGCGAAGCTGGGGATGGTCGCCACCGTGATGACGAAGATGATCGTCATGCCGGCCAGCAGGGTGTTCAGCGCGATCTCGTTCGGAGTCTTCTGGCGTTGCGCGCCTTCCACCAGCGAGATCATGCGGTCGAGAAAGGTGGAGCCGGGGGCGGCGGTGATCCGCACCTTGATCCAGTCGGAAATCACCTGCGTGCCGCCGGTGACGGCCGAGCGGTCGCCGCCGCTCTCGCGGATGACCGGGGCGGATTCGCCGGTGATGGCCGCCTCGTTGACGGAGGCCACGCCCTCGATCACCTCGCCGTCGGACGGGATCAGGTCGCCGGCCTCCACCAGAACCACGTCGCCCTGCTTCAAGCGGGTGGCGGGGATGGCCTGCCAGTTGCCGGCCGCACCGGACAGCAGCTTGGCGGTGGCGTCCGTCCTGGTCTTGCGCAGGCTGGCGGCCTGGGCCTTGCCGCGCCCCTCGGCCACCGCCTCGGCGACGTTGGCGAACAGCAGGGTGAACCACAGCCAGACGACGATCTGCACCCCGAAGCCGGTGTTCCCGGCCCCGGTCGCGAGGTCGCGCACCAGCAGCAGCGTTACCAGCACCGCGACGATTTCCACGCAGAACATGACCGGATTGCGGACCATCACCCGCGGGTCGAGCTTGCGGACGGACTCGGTCAGGGCGGGGACCAGGATGGCCGGGTCCAGCATCGTGGACACGGACGACCGCCCGGCGCGTTTCTTTTGGGCTTCCATGGAGGATGTCCCCGATCAGAAGAGGGAGCCGGCGTTCATCGCCAAATGCTCGACCACCGGGCCGAGGGCGAGGGCCGGGAAGAAGGTGAGACCGCCGACGATCAGGATGACGCCGACCAGCAGGCCGACGAACAGCCCGTCGTGCGTGGGGAAGGTGCCGACCGACGCCGTGGCCCGCGTCTTGGCCGCCAGCGAGCCGGCGATGGCCAGCATCGGCACGATCACGAAGAAGCGGCCGACCAGCATGGCGACGGCGATGGTCAGGTTGTACCAGAGCGTGTTGCCGCTCAGCCCGCCGAAGGCGCTGCCGTTGTTCGCGGCGCCCGAGACGTAGGCGTACAGCGCCTCAGAAAAGCCGTGCGGCCCGGCGTTGGCCATGGAGGCGGTGCCGGTGTCCGTCACCACCGCGATGGCGGTCCAGCCCAGCATCATCAGCGGCAGGCAGAGCACGGCGAGCATGGTCATCTTGACCTCCTTCGCCTCCAGCTTCTTGCCCAGATATTCCGGCGTGCGCCCGACCATCAGGCCGGCGACGAACAGGGCGATGATGGCGAACAGCAGCATGCCGTACAGGCCGGCGCCGACGCCGCCGATGATGATCTCGCCCAGCATCATGTTGACCATCGGCACCATGCCGCCCAGCGGCATGAAGCTGTCGTGCATGGCGTTGACGGCTCCGCAGGACGCGGCCGTGGTCACCACCGCGAACAGGGCGCTGAGCGCCACGCCGAAGCGGGTTTCCTTCCCCTCCATGTTGCCGGCAAGGTTGTCCACGCCGAAGGCCGCGAAGGCCGGGTTGCCCTGCGCCTCCGCCCAATAGGCGACGGCGACCCCGATGGCGAACAGCACGCCCATGGCGGCCAGGATGGCCCAGCCCTGCCGCTCGTCCCCGACCATGCGCCCGAACAGGTTGGTCAGCCCGGCGCCCAGCGCGAAGATCGCCAGCATCTCGATCAGGTTGGTCAGCGCGTTCGGGTTCTCGAACGGGTGGGCGGAGTTGGCGTTGAAGAAGCCGCCGCCGTTGGTGCCCAGCATCTTGATCGCCTCCTGCGAGGCGACGGGGCCGAGCGCGATGGTCTGCTTCGCCCCTTCCAGCGTCGTGGCGTCCACGGCGCCGGCCAGCGTCTGCGGCACGCCCTGCCACACCAGGACCAGCGCGATGACGAGGCAGAGCGGCAGCAGCACGTAGAGCGTGCCGCGCGTCAGGTCGACCCAGAAATTGCCGACGGTCCGCGCTCCGCTGCTGGCGAAGCCGCGCACCAGCGCCACGGCCAGCGCGATGCCGGTCGCCGCCGACACGAAGTTCTGCACGGTCAGGCCGGCCATCTGCACGAAGTGGCCCATCGTGCTTTCGCCGCCGTAGTTCTGCCAGTTGGTGTTGGTGGTGAAGCTGGCCGCCGTGTTGAAGGCAAGGCCGGCCGGCACCGCGCCTATTCCCTGCGGGTTCAGCGGCAGCAGCCCCTGCAGGCGCTGCATGGCGTAGAGCAGCAGCATGCCGGCGAGGTTGAACAGCAGCATGGAGACGGCGTAGGTCACCCAGTGCTGCTCCGCCTTCTCGTCCACCCCGGCGAGGCGGTAGAGCCCGCGCTCGGCGGGGCGGAGCACGGGCGACAGCCATGTGCGCTCGCCCGTGAAGACGCGCGTCATGAGGCCGCCGAGCGGCCGCGCGGCGGCGGCGACCAGGGCGGCGAAGACGAGGATCTGGATCCAGCCGTTGACGGTCATGGACGCCTCCTCAGAACCGTTCCGGGTGGATCAGCGCGTACACGAGGTACGCCAGCAGGCCGGCGGCCACGAGGCCGCCCAGCGCGTAATCGAGGATCATGGCCCTGCTCCTCACAACCGGTCGCAGGCGTGCACGTAGGCGACCGCGGCGGCGAAGAAGCCTGCGGTGATCGCCAGTGCGATGATGTCCAGCATGGTTGGTCTCCTGGGCGCGGCCCTCTGGCGGTTTCCCGCCGCGGACGGGGCCGCGCGACACCGTGGCGTTGGGGCAGACGCGCGTCGCCGTCCTTCGGTTGGGGGCGGGTGCGCATTCCGCAGCCTTACGGTGCGCCGGGCGCCCGTATAAATTCGAGGAGGGCGGGAAGGCCCGCGGCGTATAAATCCTATATACGCCGCCATGATACGCCGCCCTGGGCAGGCCCCGCGCCGGCGCTAAAGGCCGAAGACGATCAGCAGAAGGTGTGTCGTCAGCGCGAAAGCGAGGAAACCCGCGACGGTCGCGCCCATCTCGCGAAGCACTTCGGCCGGCGTCGCGAAACCGTGCCCGCTTGGCAGTTCCTGGTCCGATATCCAGCGCATGATACGGCCGGCGCATGAAGGCTTCCATCATGGGCCGGCACGCCTCTCGCCGGCATCTTAAGAAAAGGATCGCGGGCCGTATAAAAGCGATGGGGCGCGAAGGGACCGCCGCATATACGCGGCAGATACGCCTTTGGAGACGGGTAAGGATCAGTCCAGAGCGCGGGCAATGCTGGATCAGAAAAATAACCACAGAGGCACAGAGAAAGTGAAATCTCTGTGCCTGTCTGGAAAGTCTATCCGGTAAAGGGTAAGCTCCATGGATCGTTATTCCCGCGAAGGCGGGAATCCAGAGCTCTGTGGTGAAAATTCACAAGACGGCAACTTCGTGCCAGATCGGAGTTCCGCTATATCCCCTCGGGCATCGTCAGACGAATGCCCATCCGGCGCGCTTCCAGCATGAAGGCGCGGGTCATCTGCACGAGGTCGGTGCGCCAGTACAGCTGTTCCAGCGGGTTGTCGAGGAAGTCTTCCGGCAGCATGGCGTAGCAGTAGGTCTCCACCGTCCGCCGGTCGGCCTGCCAGGGGTCGTTGCCGTCGCGCCAGCCGATCATCCAGCCGGCGTGACCGGCGCCGATGGCCCAGCGTTCGAAATGCGGGGCGATGGTGGTGCTGCCGATGGGGTCGGACACCGGCACCTGATAGATCGCCACGAAACGGCGGACGTTCAGTTGCAGGCGCATCAGCAGCGATTCGTCGAAGGCATCCACGCGGTAGATGCAGTCGGACGCGCCCTCCACATGGCTGAACCTCACATCGGCCTTGCGCGCCTGCGCCAGGGTCTGGCCGGACGGCGTGTCGGCGAGCGGCGGGGCTTCGTAGTCCACGGCGCGCAGGGCCTCCACCATGTCCTGCGTCAGGAACAGGCGGACGCGCTGCTGCGCCTCGTCGATGGTCAGGCGGGTCATCTCCGGGCTTTCCCTGTTGGCCATGCGCTTGAGAAAACAGCGGAAAGGCGGGTTTGTTCAGGGCTCCGCATAGCCCAGCACGCGCAGGCGCAGCTCAAAGGCCCGCGGGTCGCGGTCGAAATACAGGCCGCCGCGCTGAAAGGACCCGGCAGGGAGATAGTCGAACTCCACCATGGAGCTTTCCAGGACGGTCGGCCCCGATTGCAGGCGCCCCTCGATCCGGACCTTCGCCCCGGTCGAGCCGCCGCTGTTGTCCGCCCGGATGCGCGCGTGCCAGCGGTTGCCGTCGTGCGCCACCTCCTCCACGGTAACGGCGATCACCGGATCGCCGCCGTGGCGGGTCAACCCCTCATAGCCCAGCACCCCGACCGAGCCCAGGAACAGCAGCAGCCCAACGCCCGATGCGATCCAGGCCAGCCATGATACGGTGGCGGAGCCGTTGTCCGGCTGGTCGTAGGAGCGGTCCCGCCCCACTTGGTTCGTGTCGGCCATGCGGCACCTTCCCCTCAGACAATCAGCCGGGCGGTGGCGGCGCCCAGCGCGCTGGGGAAGCCCAGCACAACGGTGGACGTGACCAGTTCCATCGGCGACAGGCCGGCGGTCCGTTCGAAGGTCCACAGCAGATACAGGCTGATCAGCAGCGCGATGCCGTAGCCGGCCACGGAAAAGCGCAGGAAGATGGATAGGAAACTGTCCTCCCCGCGGCTCTCCTGCCCCGCGAAGCCGACCGTGTAGACGAAGGAGTGCAGGATGCCCAGCGACAGGAACGCCAGCCCGATCGCCTGCCAGGGCGACATCTTGTAGGAGATCAGGACCATTTCCTCCGTCGGCGCGACGTTGAAGCCGACGAACAGCGCGCCCACTCCCATCAGGAAAAGCTCCCCGGGATAGGAGGTCCGCTGGCGCCGTTCCTCGTCCGGGTCGTCCTGCTGTCCCAGTTGCTTGCGCGCCAGCATGGCGCCGATGCTGGCCGGAACGGATTGCAGTGCGATTTTGCCGATGATTTCGGGCAGGGGCTGTTCGGTGTTGATGATGTTGAAGATGGCCAGCAGCACCGCCGACACCAGAAAGCCCACCGCGAAGGCGGACAGCGCGTCGATCAGGTCGTCCTGCCAGCAAAAGGTTTCCTCGAAGCCGGCGAAGTAGGACAGGCCGAACAGCACCGGCAGCGTCAACGCCATGAACAGAGCCAGCCGGAAACGGTCCATGTAGAGGCCCAGTTCCCACATCTCCATGGTCATCAGCAGCGGCAGCGCGAAGATGACCGCCCCCGCCGAAGCCCGCGCCAGCGCGCGGGCGAAATGCGCTTCGTCATGGAGCAGGGTGCGTTGCCGTGTGATGTCCATGCCGAATGAATGCTTGGACGGGGCTGTTGGTTCCCACCGCAGCAACCGTTGCGAAGGATGCAATTTTCCCGCTTGACCTTCCCATCGTTGGAAGCCTGATGCTGGCCCCATCACCCACCAGACGAAGGATCGTTGCCATGGTTGCGTTCAAGGTTCCCGGCATGACCTGCGGCGGCTGCGCCGCATCGGTGCGCAAGGCGCTGGGCAAGGTCGCCGGTGTCGAAGAGGTCCAGATCGACCTGAATTCCAAGGACGTCCGCGTGACGGGCTCCGCGCGGGCCGAGGACGTGCGCACCGCCATCACGAACGCGGGCTTCGACGTTGAAGATGTCCCGTCCGCATGACCGGAACCGGCGGGGCGGCCACGCGTCCCCCCGCCGCGGTTCGCTTCGCGCCCCTCCCCCATTGACCATCCAGTCACTGGAAGCCTCATAGGAGGGGGCCGCTTCTCAAAAAGCATTCAGGAAGGACGATCATGTCCACCACCGCTGTCCGACACGACACCCCCGGAAACGCTGCCGGAAACGCCGCCGGCGATCCGGCCACGCTGGACATCGGCGTGTCGGGGATGACCTGCGCATCCTGCGTGGGGCGGGTGGAGAAAGCCTTGTCCCGCGTGCCGGGCGTCACCGACGTGTCCGTCAACCTCGCCACAGAGCGCGCACGGGTCACCTTCACCGACAAGCCCGATGCCAAGGCCGTGGCCGAGGCCATCGAGGCAGCCGGCTACGAGCCGCGGAAACAGGAATTCGATCTGACCGTGGGCGGGATGACCTGCGCCTCCTGCGTTGCGCGCGTCGAAAAGGCGCTGCTGCGCGTGCCGGGGGTGGAATCCGCCGCCGTCAACCTCGCCACGGAACGCGCCCACGTCACCGCCTACGCCGGGTCGGTGGACGCCGCAAGGCTGGCCGACGCCATCGAGATGGCCGGCTTCACCACCGCCCCCGTCACTTCCGGCGCCGCCCCGACCGAAGGAAAGCAGGCCCACGACCGCAGCCGGCGGGAGCTTCATCATGTCCTGATCGCCGCCGCACTGTCGGCGCCGCTGGTCTTGGGCATGGTGGGCGACCTGCTTGGGCTGAACCTGATGTTGCCGCCCTGGGTGCAGTTTCTGCTGGCCACCCCGGTTCAGTTCTGGCTGGGCTGGCGCTTCTACCGCGCGGGCTGGAAGGCGGTGCGCGCCGGATCCGGCAACATGGATCTGCTGGTCGCGCTCGGCACCTCCGCTGCCTGGGGGCTCAGCGTCTACCTGATGCTGACCGCGCATCCGGGACACATGCCGCACCTCTATTTCGAAGGGTCCGCGGTCCTGATCACCTTCGTGCTGCTGGGCAAGTGGCTGGAATCCCGCGCCAAGGGCCAGACCGCGGCGGCCATCCGCGCCTTGATGGAGCTGCGCCCCGATACCGCCCGCGTCCGCCGCAACAACGTTGAGACGGAGGTTCCCATCGGGCAGGTGCGCGTCGGCGATCTGGTCGTGGTCCGTCCCGGCGAGCGCATCCCTGTGGACGCCCGCGTGGTGGAGGGTGCGGGCAGCGTCGACGAATCCATGCTGACGGGCGAAAGCCTGCCCGTGGAAAAGGCTCCGGACGCCCGCGTCACCGGCGGCTCCATCAACGTGGACGGCCTGCTGGTCATGGAGACGCTGGCGGTGGGTGCCGAAACGATGCTCGCCAAGATCGTCCGCATGGTGGAAGGCGCCCAGGCGTCCAAGGCGCCGATCCAGCGGCTGGTGGACAAGGTCAGCGCCGTCTTCGTGCCGATCGTGCTGGTCATCGCCGCCGTCACGCTGGTTGCCTGGTGGGTGGCGACGGGCAACGCGGAGGCCGCCATCATCACGGCGGTGTCGGTTCTGGTCATCGCCTGCCCCTGCGCGCTGGGCCTCGCCACCCCGACGGCGATCATGGTCGGCACCGGGGCCGCGGCACGGCACGGCATCCTGATCAAGGACGCGGAGGCGCTGGAACACGCCCACGCCATCACCGCCGTCGCCTTCGACAAGACCGGCACCCTGACGGAGGGCAAGCCCCGCGTCACCGCTCTGGTCCCCGCAAACGGGCTGTCCGAGGCCGACCTGTTGCGCCTGACCGCAACGCTCCAGTCCGGCAGCGAGCATCCGCTGGCCCACGCCGTCCGCGCCCGTGCGACGGACCAGGGCGTCGCCGCGGGTACCCTGGCCGACTTCAAGGCGCTGGCCGGGCGCGGCGTGTCGGGCACGGTGGACGGCCGCGCCGTCCTGCTGGGCAGCAAGCGCCTGATGGCCGAAACCGCCTTGGCCGATCCCGCGCTGGATGCGCGCGCCGCAGATCTGGAATCCTCCGGCCACACCGTGTCCTGGCTGGCTGAAACGGCGCCGGAGCGGCGCGTGCTGGGCCTCGTCGCCTTCGGCGACACGGTGAAGGACAGCGCGCGGGCCGCCGTCCGCTCCCTGAAGGCGCAGGGGGTGGAAACGGTCATGGTCACCGGCGACAGCAAGGGCGCCGCCCAGGCCGTGGCGAACGAATTGGGCATCGACCGGGTGTTCGCGGAGGTGCTGCCCGGCGACAAGGCCGAGGTCGTGGCGACCCTGAAGCGCGAGGGCAAGGTGGTCGGCATGGTCGGCGACGGCATCAACGACGCCCCGGCGCTCGCCGCGGCCGATGTCGGCATCGCCATGGCGACCGGCACGGACGTGGCGATGCACACGGCCGGGGTCACGCTGATGCGCGGCGACCCGGCGCTGGTCGCGGGCTCCATCGACGTGTCGCGGCGGACCTACGCCAAGATTCGCCAGGGGCTGTTCTGGGCCTTCGCCTACAACGTGATCGGCATCCCGCTGGCGGCGCTGGGCTATCTCAGCCCCGTGCTGGCCGGGGCCGCCATGGCGCTGAGTTCGGTCAGCGTCGTCACCAACGCCCTTACCCTGCGGAGCTGGAAACCATGAACATCGGCGAAGCCGCCAAGGCGTCGGGCGTCAATGCCAAGCTGATCCGCTACTACGAATCGATCGGCCTGATCCCGGAGGCGGGGCGCACCGCCTCCGGTTACCGGGTGTACACCTCCAACGACGTGAATGTCCTGCGCTTCATCAAGCGGGCGCGGACGCTTGGCTTCAGCATCGAACGCATACAGCTGCTGGTCGGGCTGTGGCAGGACCGCAGCCGCTCCAGTGCCGAAGTGAAGCGCGTGGCGCTGGACCATGTGGCCGAACTGGAGGCCAAGATCGCCGAACTGCGCGCCATGAGCGACACGCTGAAGGATCTGGCCCAGGCCTGCCACGGCGACGACCGCCCGGATTGCCCCATTCTGCGCGACCTGGCGCACGAGGAGGGACCGCCCGGCGGCGCCCGGGCCTGCCCATCACACCAGTAGGGCATTTTGGCAACACGTACGCCCCGGCGGCGGGTGTACGCAACCGTATGTTACTTCCAACACCCGGCCGATGCGCAGCACCTCGTTACCCTGATACCACCGCAACGCGGGATTGGGGGCGGGATTAGGAATGTTCAACGACAACGCAAGTCCAACCTTGCGGCTGCGGCCGGCCGCTCCGTCCGCCCGGTCCGTGGGCGATGCCGTGGCGGACGCCACGGACGCGCTGATCCGGCGGCAGCAAGCCGACGGGCATTGGGTGTTCGAACTGGAGGCGGACGCCACCATCCCCGCCGAATACCTGCTCCTCCACCACATCCTGGACGAGATCGACCCGGTTCTGGAGGCGGAACTCGCCACCTTCATCCGCGCCGGCCAGGGTGCGGACGGCGGCTGGCCGCTGTTCCAGGGCGGCGCCATGGACGTCAGCTGCAGCGTCAAAGCCTATTTCGCGCTGAAGGCGGCCGGCGATCCGGAGGACGCGCCCCACATGCGCCGCGCCCGCGACGCCATCCTGGCGCGCGGCGGCGCCGCCCGCTGCAACGTCTTCACCCGCATCCTGCTGGCGCAGTTCGGCGAGGTGCCCTGGCGGGCCGTACCGGCCATGCCGGTGGAGATCATGAACCTGCCGGAATGGTCGCCCTTCCACATCTCGCGCATTTCCTACTGGTCGCGCACGGTGGTGGTGCCGCTGCTGGTGGTGATGGCCCACCGGATGCGCGCCCGCAACCCGCGCGGCGTCACCATCCGCGAACTGTTCGCGAAACCGCCGGAGCAGGTGCGGAACTGGCACAGCAACGCCAGCCGCGGCGCCTGGGCCACGCTGTTCCGGGCGCTGGACGCCGCCCTGCACGCGGTGGAGCCGCGCCTGCCCAGCGGCGGGCGCCAGCAGGCCATCGACCGCGCCGTGCGCTTCGTGACGGAGCGGCTGAACGGCGAGGACGGGCTGGGCGCCATCTACCCGGCCATG
Source organism: Pseudomonadota bacterium (assembly GCA_023413605.1). Taxonomy (GTDB): domain Bacteria; phylum Pseudomonadota; class Alphaproteobacteria; order Azospirillales; family Azospirillaceae; genus Azospirillum. Next base: position 1,583 of record JAEZPL010000685.1, on the reverse strand, counting down.
GCCAACGCGGTCATGATGTTCCACTGCCTGGGCTACGCCCCCGAACACCCGCTGGCCGCCACGGCGCGGCGGGCGTTGCGCGGGCTTCTGGTGCGGCAACGCGGCCGGACCTACTGCCAGCCCTGCCTGTCGCCGGTCTGGGACACGGCGATCGTCTGCAACGCCCTGCTGGAGACCGGCACCCCCATGGCCCGCAACGCCGCGCGCCGCGGCGCCGACTGGCTGGTCGAACGCCAGATCCTCGATGTGATGGGCGACTGGGCCTGGCAGCGGCCGGGGGTGGCGCCGGGCGGCTGGGCTTTCCAGTACAACAACGCCCATTACCCGGACACCGACGACACGGCCATGGTCGTGATGGCGTTGCAACGGCTGGACACGGAGCGTTACGCCGAGCCGATCCGCCGCGCCCGCGATTGGCTGATCGGCATGCAGAGCCGCAACGGCGGCTGGGGCGCCTTCGACGCGGAGAACCAGCATGATTTCCTGAACCACATTCCCTTCGCCGACCACGGCGCCCTGCTCGACCCGCCGACCGCCGACGTGACGGCGCGCTGCGTGATGATGCTGGCCCGATTGGGCGAGGGCCGCGACACCATGCCGACGCGCCGCGGCCTCGCCTTCCTGGAGCGGGAGCAGGAGAAGGACGGCCCCTGGTTCGGCCGCTGGGGCACCAACTACGTCTACGGCACGTGGTCGGTGCTGGAGGCGCTGAACGCCGCGGGTGTCCACGGTTCGGCACCCGAAGTGGCGCGCGCCGCCAACTGGCTGTTGTCGCGCCAGCGCCCGGACGGCGGCTGGGGCGAGGACGGTTCCTCCTACTGGCCGGGCGGTCCGCGCGGCGACGGCCCGGTGTCCACCGCCTCCCAGACCGCCTGGGCGCTGCTGGGCCTGATGGCCGCCGGCCGCGGCAACCACCCCGCCGTGGCGCGCGGCGTGGACTACCTGCTCGCCACCCGCAATGCCGAGGGCCTGTGGACGGAGGCCCCCTTCACCGCCGTGGGCTTTCCCCGCGTCTTCTACCTGAAATACCACGGCTACGCGGCCAGCTTCCCCTTATGGGCCCTGGCGCGATTCCAGGCGTTGAGGAGGTGAGCAAATTCCCTCCAAATTCCCTCTCCCCGGAGGGGAGAAGGAACAGGAACCATCGGAGACCCAACCCTGCCCGCCGCCATTCTCACCGGCATGACCGCCGAATTCCGGATCGCCCGGCGCACCGGGCTTCCGGTGGCCTGCGCCGGGGCGGACGCCCATGCGGTGGCGCGGCGTCTGCTGGATGAGGGAGCGGCGGGAATCGTCAGCTTCGGCATCGCCGGGGGGCTGGCGCCGGGGCTGCCTCCGGGCACGCTGGTCGTCGCAACGGCCGTGATCGGTGAGGGGGTGATCTTCACCACAAACCAGGCGTGGCACACGGCCCTGCTCCACGCCCTGCCCCACGCGGCCTCCGCTCCGTTGGCCGGCGCGTCGTCCCCCATCGCAACCGTCGCCGACAAAGCCGCGCTGCACGCCCGCACGGGAGCGGCGGCTGTCGACATGGAGAGCTTCGCCGTCGCGCGGGCCTGCCGGGAGCGGGGGCGACCTTTCGC
>JAEZPL010000667.1 GCA_023413605.1 Pseudomonadota bacterium | reverse complement strand
GACACGGCCAGCGCGCCGGTGTGCGAGGCGGAGGCCTCCAGCGCCTCGTCCGTGCGGCCGGCCTTGATGACGATGACCGGCTTCTGGCGCGCGGCCGAGCGAGCCGCCGACATGAACTTCCGCGCGTCGGAGATGCTCTCGATGTACAGCAGGATGGCGCGCACCGTGGCGTCGCCGGCCAGATAGTCCAGCAGGTCGCCGAAATCGATGTCCGACTTGTCGCCCATGGAGATCAGGTGCGAGAACCCGATGCCGCGCGCCGTCGCCCAGTCGGCGATGGAGGTCACGACCATCGACGACTGCGCCACCAGCGCCACGTCGCCCTTGTTCGGCGTGACGTGGCCGATGCTGGCGTTCACCCCGCGCCCCGGCACCATGATGCCCAGGCTGTTCGGGCCCAGGACGCGCATCAGGTAGGGCTTGGCCGTGTCGAGCAGGATCTGCGTCTGCTCCTTGGAAAAGCCGCTGGAGATGACGATGGCCGCCTTGGTGCCGCGCTTGCCCAGCGCGTCGATGGTGGCGGGCACGGAACCGGCCGGGGTGCAGATCACCGCCAGGTCGGGCGCGACCGGCAGATCGTCCACCGTCTTGTAGGTCAGCGCGCCTTCGATCGACCGTTCCGTCGTCACCGGCATGATCGGGCCGTCGAATCCGGCCTTGAACAGGTTGCGTGCCACCACGGCGCCGAGGGTGCCCGCCTTGCGGGTCGCCCCGATCAGCGCGATGGAGGTGGGTTTGAACAGGTGATCGAGGTTGCGAACGGTCATGACCGGATCCGGGCTTGGTCTCTACGGTGCCGAGGCTCGAACTGCCGACATACCGTAAGATCGGTGCGCGACGGTTCCCAGGCAAACAATGGGGGCAAAAAAGCGGTGTGCAAACAGTCTCAGGCGAACAGCCCTACTGAAGCAATCGCACGGCGGGAACGCGACCGATCGCCGCTCATGCTGCGTCGCAACATATAATGTGGTATTACCTTTTGTACAGGTGCCCCTTTGTCGCGCCCCCCTTCTCCGTGCATCGCACGTAGACAAAGTAATCTTGAGCCGGGAACCGTGTTGCCTCACCCTGGTTAGCCGCTGGAAGCAAACGGGGGAGGGACGGACATGAAGGTCGGAGTCGTCGGGGCAGGCGCCGTGGGCGCCACGGCCGCCTTTGCCATGGTGATGAGCGGATCGGCCAGCGAAGTGGTGCTGGTGGACGCCAACGAAAAGCTGGCCGCCGCCCAGGCGCAGGACATCGCGCACGCCGTGCCCTTCGCCCGCGCCGTCCAGGTCCGCCACGGTTCCTATTCCGAACTGGCGGGTGCGGGCGCGATCGTGCTGGCCGCCGGCGTCGCCCAGAAGCCGGGCGAGACGCGCCTGCATCTGCTGGAACGCAACGCCGCCGTCTTCGGCGCCGTGATCCCGGCGGCGCTGGCCGCCGCCCCGGACGCGATCCTGCTGGTGGCGACCAACCCCGTGGACGTGATGACGCAGGTCGCAACACGAATTTGTGCGCGCATCTCCGGCCTGCCGCGCTCCCGGGTCGTCGGATCCGGCACCATTCTGGACACCGCGCGCTTCCGCGCGCTGCTGGCGGCGAAGCTCGGCGTCACGCCGAAGTCGGTGCACGCCCATGTGGTGGGCGAGCATGGCGACTCGGAGGTTCTGCTATGGTCCGGCGCGGCGGCGGCCGGCGTGCCGGTGGACCGCTGCGCCGACCAGCTCCGCCGCCCGCTGACGGCGGAGGACCGCGCCGCCATCGACGACGGCGTGCGCCGCGCCGCCTACCACATCATTGACGGCAAGGGCCACACCGCCTTCGGCATCGGCGGCGGCCTGTCCCGCATCGTGGCGGCCATCGCCGGCGACGAGCGCGCGGTGCTGACCTGTTCGGTGCTGAACGACTCGGTGCTGGGCGTGCCGGAAGTGGCCTTGTCCCTGCCGCGCGTGGTCGGCCGGCAGGGCGTTCTGGACACCGTGATGCCGCACTTGTCGGACGAGGAGGCCGCGGCTCTGAAGCGCAGCGCCGAAATCCTGAAGGAGGCCGCGATGTCGGTGGAAAAGTCGCTGTCGTAGGGAATGGGCTTTCGCCGATTGCGGCCGGGCACGGAAGGCGGAGGGGACGGGGAAGTCCGGTCACGGTCCTCGGCAACTGTCCGCACGACCCTCGATCCAAGGCCAGTCGGCCAGGGTGCCGTCGTAGTCGGTGTTGCCGGATTCGCCTGACCGAAAGGAGGCCTTCAGGCGGATCTGTCCGCGTTGTTGAGCGGTGGCCGGGCGGAAGGTGAGGACACCGCCTTCCTCGATCCGCACGGCCCCGACCGCCGTTGTCCGGAGCGTCACAGGGCTGATGGTTGAGGTCAGCGCGTAGGTGTCGACCAGTTGGGTTCCGTAGAGGAAGCTGATTTGCGCCGTCAGCGTGTTGATGTGATTCTGCCGGTGGGAATCGACCAGGTCGACGCGTGCTTCCAGATCGGGAAGCAGTGGAATGGTGTAGCGGGCGATCACGGAGGATGCAGGACTATCCCACTCCACAAGATTGCCTCGAAAGTAAGTTGTTTCAACCGCCGCGCTGGTGTTTCGCCGCTCCAGCGTCACGTCCGCGAGAAGGTGCGAACGGACTGGCGGCGCGCAGAAGAAGGTGCCCAGGCTGCCTCGAACGGTCGTGTCCCCGTTGGTCAGGCCAAAAATGGCCGTCGGGTTCTGGGCTGTCATAACCAGTCCTGAAACGCTGGCGTCCTGCACGCGAACCGCCGCATCAAGCCGAGCCAGCGTGTCGTCAAGGGAAATGGTGAAGACCACAGGCCCGATTTGCCGCACAACACGCATGCCCGGCAAAACGGCTGGCCCAGGCGCGCCGGCGGCCGGTGCAAAATTTTCGGAAGGCAGCAAGGGGGTGCACCCTTCGGACCGTTCCGCATGAGAGCAGGCTGAAGGCTGGGGGGCAGGGGAATCCTGTGAAGCGGCGGCGTGTGGAAAGGCGACGCAAAAAGTGATCGCTGCTGCGGTTTTCACTGCCGTCCACTGGATGCGCCTGCCGATGTTCTTCATGGTTCCTTCCAGCACCGCTCACGAACCGTCTGGATTTTTCCGAAAGCGGATTCCGATCGCTTCGGACCGCGACCGCCGTCCCGGCCCCTTGCGGGAACTTCCTTTCCGCTGGCGGCAGACGGATGTCATACCGAAGGCGTTTGATGGCTTCCATCAAACG
>JAEZPL010000194.1 GCA_023413605.1 Pseudomonadota bacterium | reverse complement strand
GTTCCACGCGGATGCGGCCGAATTGCCGAGCCTGCGGGTCCTGGCCGTGGACGACAATCAGATCAATCGCGACATCGTGCGCGGCATTCTGGAACGCGCGGGCCACACGGTGACTCTGGCCGAGGATGGCAGCGAGGCCGTGCGGATCGCCAAGGTGCAGGACTTCGACCTCGTCCTCATGGACATCCAGATGCCGGACATGGACGGACTGACGGCGACGCGGCTGATCCGGCAGTTGAAATCGCCCATCAGCCGGGTTCCGGTGATCGCGCTGACGGCGCACGCGTCGGGCAGTTCGCGGCCGGAGTGCCTGGACGCGGGCATGAACGGCTTCGTGCCGAAGCCCCTGCGCCCCGCGGAACTGTTCCGCGAGATGGCCCTCGTGCTGGGAGCCACCGCCCAGAAGCCGGACACCGACGTCATGCCGGCGTCGCCATTGCCGAAATCCGAGGTGGCGGATGGCCACGCCCCGGTGCCGGTCGCCTCCGTCCTGTCGATCGACGATCTGATCGATGCGGAGCAGGTGGAGATCCTGGTGGATGCCCTGGGCGCCGATGGGTGGAAGGAAACGCTGGCGGCCTTCACCGACAGCGCGCGCGGGCACATCCAGAGCATCCAGGACTGCCTGACGTCCGGCACGGAGTTTCACCGCGCCGCGCACACGCTGAAGGGATTGTCCTGGAACGTCGGCGCCAAGCGGCTTGGGGACCAGGCGCTGGCCCTGGAAAGAGCCGAAGGGGACGGAGCGAAGCCGCTGGCCGCCGCCCTGCCGGGAATCCTCGGCGAAACGCTGGACGCGTTCGAGACAGTGTGAAGGCCGGTCTCCGACAAAGAAAAGCCCTTCTCCGCCGGCCGGTGGAGAAGGGCTTTTCTTTCTGTGGTCCGGAGCGTGCTCCGATTGCCCCCCGTATCAACCCGTGACGAGCACGGCGAGCACGTCGGCGACCAGAGACCGCGGGTCGATGGGTTTGCGGACCACGCGGCAGACGCCCAGCTTCTGGAAGGCGGCCATGCTCAGTTCCTGCGGCACGCGCTCGTCGATGCCGGACAGGACGATGACCTTCAGGTTCGGTCGGAGCTTCCGGGCCGCCTGGATGACCTCGAACCCATCATGCTCGGGCATGATGATGTCGGTGATCAGCAGGTCGAAATCGTTCAGCGAAAGCTTCCCAATGGCCTCCTGCGCGCTGCCGCAGGTCGTCACCGTGTGTTCATCCTTCTCCAGGATTTTGGAGACGATGTTGCGGGACACGGGATCGTCATCGACCACGAGAATTTTTGCCATTGCCCTCAGCCAACCTTCCAAATGGCGAACACGCTGCGGAACTGTCGACGACGAGTTTCCGCAGATTCCACTGTTCCACCGCCGATGACGCCCTCTCGGGGAGTTGATTACTGTCCCACTTGCCGTCATGGTGATGCGCAACTTCATTAGTATTAACGTCACCGCAGCACTCAGGCAAGGGCAGCGGTGCCCCCGACACTTCCGCCTCGATACCTTCATCCCGTCCACGGCAGCCCGAGCGCATGCCGCGGCCCTCATGTCCTTCGCCGCAATGCAGTCCTTCCAGAACGTTCGACGGTCCCGGTGCCGAACTTCAAGGCGTTGACTTGGGCATTCCTGCGCGTAAACTGTGGTTGCCTTCGCAATCGGAGGCGCCGGTTGCCCATGACGGGGGCCGGTCCTGAGTCATATCGCTTGCATGAGGATGTGACATGAGCACCGCTCTTGCGCTGTCCGCGCCGCTGTCCGGCGAGTCCCTGTCCCGATACATCGAACAGGTTCACCGTTTCCCCGTGCTGGGGGCGGAGGAGGAGTATGTGCTGGCCAACGCATGGCGCCAGCATGGCGACATGGAGGCGGCCCGCAAGCTGGTCACCAGCCATTTGCGGCTGGTCGTGAAAATCGCCACCGGATTCCGCGGCTATGGCCTGCCCCTGTCCGACCTGATCGGGGAGGGCAACATCGGCCTGATGACGGCCGTCCGCAAGTTCGAGCCGGACCGAGGCTTCCGCCTGTCCACCTACGCGATGTGGTGGATCAAGGCGTCGATCCAGGAATACATCCTGCGCTCCTGGAGCCTCGTGAAGCTTGGCACAACGAGCGCCCACAAAAAGCTGTTCTTCGGCCTGTCCCGCCTGAAGCGGAAACTGGGGGAGTTCGGCAACGGCGACCTGAAGCCCGAAAGCGTCAGCCGCATCGCCGCGGAACTGGACGTGCCGGAATCGGACGTCGTCGAAGTCAACCGGCGCTTCGTCCAACCGGTGTCGTCCTTGAACGTCCCACTCTCGGACGGCGGCCTGACCGAGGCGCAGGATCTGTTGCCGGACGAGCGCCCGACCGTCGAGGATGCCCTGCTGGAACGCAGCGAGGCGGACCATCGGCGGGCGATGCTGCACAAGGCGATGGACGTGTTGAACGAGCGTGAGCGAACGATCCTCATGGAGCGGCGGCTCAGCCCGGCGCCAAAGACGCTGGAGGATTTGGCCGCCGTGTACGGCGTCAGCCGCGAGCGGATCCGCCAGATCGAGGAACGGGCATTCCAGAAGGTCGCCCAACGCGTGCTGGCCCTGGCCGCCGAAGCCTGAGCGGCCGGGCCCCCGCGGCCCCGTAAGCATGCCGTCCCCCAGACGTTGCGCCCCGCCCAGCGGCGTGACAAACGGTTTCGGTGGGTTGATCCACTCCGATGGCTCGTCTATACCAAAGAGATTACGACTTTGGTTGGGTGCTTCTGCTCCGGCCCTGAGCCATTCGTCCTTCCGCGTTTTGGTTGAGCGGTTGGGTGTCGATATCACCGCAATATATGCGGATCTTTCCCAAATCGTTGGAAAACGGTTTGTGAATGAAGATAATGACAACTGGATGGCAGGGCATTTGGTACAGTCTTATCCCAGCGACGTCTTGAGAAGCGGGTACGGTTTTGTCGAACGAGCCTCCGGCACAGCAACAGGATTTCGACCGCTCGCTGGCGCTGGCGCTGCCGCGCGCGCCGGAATTTTTGGCGTCGCTGGCGGCCAGCTTCCTCGATCACGCGGCCTTTGTCCTGATCTACGTCGACCGCGATCACCATTGCGTGCATGTGGATGAGCGATTTGCCATTCTCATGAAGAGCACGCCGGCAGCGCTGGTCGGGCGGCGTTTGTCCGACCTGAACCACGCCGTCGCGCGCGCCGTCCAGCAGGCGCTGGAACAGGCCGCGCGCTCGGGCGCGGCGGCGCCGGTCGATTGCGAGGCGGAACGTCCGGACGGCACCCGTGCGCTGCTCTGCGGATGTGTCGTGGCGCATCGGGACGGTGACGGGGCGCTCAACGGCTTCCTTGGCGTCTTTCAGGATGTGACCGACCCGCAGCGCATCGCGGAATTCGTCATGAGCCGCGACCCGTTCGTCGCGACGATCCTGGACGCGGCGGTCGATGGCGTGGTCGTGGCCGACCGCGGCGGCATCATCCGCACCATCAACCGGTCCTGCTGCACCCAGTTCGGCTATGAGGAGGCGGAACTGATCGGGCGGAACGTGTCCGTCCTGATGCCGTCGCCTTTCTCCCGCGACCACGACAAATACGTCCACACCTACCTGGAAACCGACCGCGCGAAGATCATCGGAATCGGCCGCGACGCGCTGGGCAAGCGGAAAGACGGCACCGTCTTTCCGATCCACATCAGCGTGGGGCAGGCGCGGCTGGGCGGGGACGTCACCTTCGTCGGCATCATCCGGGACATCTCCGACCGCTTGGCGGCGGAACAGCGCGCCTCCTACCTGGCGCGGCACGATCCGCTGACCGGCGTGCTGACCCGCACCGCCTTTCTTGAGGAGTGCGAAGCCGTGCTGGCCCACGCATCCGGCAAAGGGGATGGGCTTTACGCGCTCTACGCGCTGGACGTGGACCAGTTCAGCGACATCAACGAGGCCTTCGGATTCCACGTCGGCGACGCGGCGCTGAAGGCCATGGTCAGCCGCGTGACGGAGGTGCTGCCGCAGCAGACCTACGTCTGCCGCATCGCCGCCGACGAGTTCGCCGCCCTGTCGCGGGTTAACGATGCGGATCACGCGCAGACGCTTGCGGATTTGCTGCACGACCGCCTCACGGCCTCAATCTACGCCGACCGCCATTGGGTGCGGCTGCGCCTGTCCATCGGCGCTGCCGTGCAGGACGGAGACGTCCGCACGCTGGAAGAGCTGAACGCCAAGGCCAAGCTGGCTCTCCAGGCCGCGCAGCACGACGGCGGCAACGCCGTCTGTTTCTACACGCCGGAAATGGCCGCCGCCGCGACGCGGCGCATGTTCCTGACCATGCACCTCGCCCACGCCATCGAGCGGAACGAGCTGCACATGGTTTACCAGCCCATCGTGGACGCGCGGTCCGGGCGCGTGGTCAGCGCGGAGGCGCTGCTGCGCTGGACCCACCACACGTTGGGGCCGGTGTCGCCGGGCGAGTTCATCCCGGTGGCCGAGGAAAGCGGCCTGATCGTCTCCATCACCGACTGGGTTCTGTCCACCGTCGTTCGGCAGATGATGGCGTGGGACGGAGAGGGCGTCCTGCCCGACCGGGTGTTCATCAACATCTCCGGTCAGCAGTTCCTGCGCGGCAACCTGACCAGCCGGCTGGAGGAGCTGCTTGGGCAGCAGCCGTCGTTGCGCCGGCGGCTTGGGCTGGAGATCACGGAACAGGCCGCGGTCCGCGACCTGAAAGCCGCCGTGCGCACCCTGACGGATTTGGCTGCCATCGACGTTCAGGTGGCCATCGACGATTTCGGTTCCGGTTACTCGTCGCTCAGCTACGTGCAGCAGCTGCCCGTCTCCAAGCTGAAGATCGACCGCGCCTTTGTCATCGACGTGCCGGAAAACACCAAGAACGGGGCGCTGGTCCGCGCCGCGGTCGGCATGGCGCACGGCCTCGGCCTCGTCACGGTGGCGGAGGGCGTGGAAACCCACGAGCAGCAGGAATTTCTGGTGTCGATCGGCTGCGATCTGCTTCAGGGCTACCTGTTCGGCCGGCCGATGGCGCCGGAAGCCCTTTCGGAGATGGTGCGCAAGCAACTGGCCCCGGCGTGACGGCGCGACGCCGCCACCAAAGCGCGTAAACGGTTACGCGGCGTCGGACATATGCTCGGCCAAGAACTCCGCCGTGCATTCCAGGGCCGTATAATCCAGAATCGAGTCCAGGCGCGCCGGAGTCAGCGCCTCGATCCCCTCATGCCACATGATGTCGCTGAACAGATCGCGCGCGGCGCTCAGCCGCTGCGGTGTCAGCGTCGCGGCGCGATCCCCATAGAATTCGTCGAACATCTGGTCCGCGTAGACCCGGTCGTCGTCCGATTGGCTCATGCCCGCCTTCTCCTCGGAAACGGCGGCGCCCGCGGCGGGCGCCGAACATGGGGGACTTGTACGCCCACCGCTGAATCCGGGAATTGAGGCGGATCAATGGGCCATAATGATCACAGGTGGTGGAGCCGCACAGGAGGGCATGGCAGGGTTGCTCAGCTTTCCTGTCGTTCCGGCTCCTTTTCTTCAGCCGGCGCGGATCGGTGCGGCGGGGCTGGCAGCCGCTCGCGCCGGTGCTCGCGGCGCTGCCAGCGCCGGAAGGACAGGCGCGACCACAGAGACATCACCCGCTCCCACAGCTGGCGCGGGCGCAGGAACAGGGGGACGCGCGGCTTCGTGACCGGCGTCGGTTCCAGCGCCAGCCCGACCGAGAGGATCCGGCCGTCCTCCATGTCGCGGACGATCAACTCCACTCCACCCATGCGCACGCGGTCGCCCAGTTCGCACGCGCCGCCGAATTCGTGGCGCAGCAGGTCGCGCAGGGTGAGGTTCGCGTTGGCAAGCGACAGCGGCAGGCCGTACATCTCCGCGATCTGCTCCACGGTCGCGTCGGGGCTCAGCACCAGATCGCCGTAGAATTCCCGATCGTCCTGGTCGACCGCGCGGCTGCCGGCGAACAGCTTGTCGATCAGCGGAAGCTGTTCGGGTGGGCTGAACAGGTAGACCATGTCGCCGGCCTGGAGCGTGCGGGCCTTGTGCAGCGGCACCACCCGCCCTTCGCGGATGACCAGCGACGGGCGTGCGAAGCGGGGCAGGCGCTGGCCGCGCGCCGCCGGGCTCTTGGCGTGGACAGTGTAGGCGACAAGCTCCTGGTCGGCCTCGCCCGGCAGTTCCAGTTCCATACGCTCCACCGGCCCGCGCCGGGGCGGGACGATCAGCTTCAGCCAGCGCGCCATCGGCCCGATCGTCCAGCCCTGCACCAGCAGCGACACGATCACCACGATGAAGGCGGTGTTGAAGATGATCTGGCCGCCGGGCAACTCGCCCAACACCGGGACCAGCGCCAGCAGCATGGACACCGCGCCACGCAACCCGACCCAGGCCACGAAGGTGGTCTCGTTCGCGGTGAAGCGGAAGGGCAGCAGGCACAGCCACACCGCCAACGGGCGCGCCACCAGGATCAGCAGGAAGGCAATCGCCAGCGCGGGCAGGGCGATGGTGCCGAATTCCCGTGGGGTGGCGAGCAGGCCCAGCATCACGAACATGACGATCTGGCTGAGCCACGTCAGGCCGGAATGGAATCGTTTCAGGTCCACCGCCCCGCGCAGCTTCACGTTTCCGGCCACGAGGCCGGCGACATAGACCGCGAGGAAACCGCTGCCGCCCAGCACGTTCGTTCCGGCGAAGAGAAACAGCGCGAAGGTCAGCGTGACCACCGGGCTGAGGCCGGGTTCGAGCTTCGCATGGTTGATGAATGCGGCCAGCGCGGCGCCGCCCAGGATGCCCAGCGCCGCTCCTTCCACGATCTGCATCACCAGGAATTCGCCGAGTTCCAGCGGTGTGCCCCAGCCATGGACCGCGGCCTCCACCAGCATGATGGTCAGCAGGATGGCCGTCGGGTCGTTGCTGCCGGACTCGATCTCCAGCGTGGAGCGGACGCGGTCGCGGATGGTGATGCCGCCGACGCGCAGCAGGAAGAAGACCGCGGCGGCGTCCGTGGAACTGACCACCGCGCCGACCAGCAGGGATTCCACCCAGGGCAGGCCGAGCAGGTAATGCGCGGCCGTGCCGATGACCCCGGTCGTGATGGCCACCCCGAACGTGGCGAGGCTGAGCGCCGGCCAGGCGGCCGCGCGGTAGCTGGACAGCTTTGTGTCGAGCCCGCTTTCGAACAGGATCACCGCCAGCGCCATGGAGCCGATCAGGAAGGCGTTGCCGGGATCGTTGAACGAGATTCCGCCGATGCCATCCTCGCCGGCCAGCAGGCCGACCGCCAGGAAGATCAGCAGCAGCGGCGTGCCGATCCTGAGCGCCAGATAGCTGGTCAGGATGCTGACGATCAGCAGCGACGATCCGATCAGGATGATGTAGCTGGCTGCCTCCATGGACCTCGCGCCGGAGTTGGGGACCGCAGGGGTGCGGACCAACCGATTTTGACGACTCTTCTGCTGCTGTGCAACGTAGCCAGGGGTATGGAGCACGGCACGGAGCGGAAAAAGAATCGATTCTTTAAGCTCAAAATGAATCCAGAAATGTCTCCCGCGGCGCAATATGGCCGCTGGTACGGTCCGGCCTCAGGCATGCGCAACGAGACGGAACCCCATGGCTTGCACACGGAGTTTCCTGCCCCTGTCGCTTCTGCTCGCGCTGGCGCCGTTCACGGCGCAGGCGGCTGGTCTGCCCGACGTCCTCGCCCACGCGGACGAAGGCACGATCCAATCCGCGACATTCGGGAAAAAGGCCTTCGACCTCGGCACCTGGGGCGCCATCGAGGTCGGGCAGACGGAAAGCCCTTCGCGGCGGATGGTCGCAACGACCCCGCTGCGCGATCCGTGGTTCTCCGATCCCCTGTTCATGGACGACGGGGCCTTCGGTGGGCCGGACGCCCGCGCCACCTACTACTCCCCGAGTCTGTCGGGCTTCCGGGTCGGCCTGGGCTACACGCCGGTGCGGTCGGAGGCGGGCACCACCGATCCCATGGCGCGCCATCTGGTCGAAGGCGTGGTGCGCCACGAGGGCAAGTTCGGCCGGGCCAAGTTCCGCCTGTCGGCGGGCGGCGGCAAGGCGCGCGTGACGAAGGGTCGCGGCTCGCCCAAGAAGTCCTGGGTGGTCGGCGGACAGGTCGCCCTGAACGGCCTGACGGTCGGCGCCGGCTATCGGGAGCAGATGCTGGACGAGGGGCCGTTCCGCCGCACCTTCAACGCCGGATTGACCCTGGACCGCATCACGCCCATCGGCGGCTGGAGCTTCAACGGCCGGTTGGCCCACACGCAGTTGGGTGATGACGCGCCGCAGGAGGCCTGGTCCACGGGGATGCGCTACCGCATGAACCCGCAGGTCAGCCTGACCGCCGACCTCGGCACCATGACCTACGACGGCGGCCCGTCGAGCAGCACGATGCTGCGCGTGGGCACGCGGGTGCTGTTTTAAGCGCAGCCGCGCTGTTTCCGCCGGTCCGAAGCTTAAATCCAGGCGCTTTGGCGCGCAACGATGACGAATCCGCCCGGAGATCAGGGCTTTCCGGGCGCCTGGACCTGCTGGTGGGTGATTTCGAAAGAGAAACGCCGGTCAAAACGGCTTGGTTCCCCGCCAAAATCGAAAACGTTGGAAGCAAATCGCCCTTTGACGTGTTTAAGGAGGCAGGAAACACCACGAGGAGGGTTTAGACATGTCTCGTTTGCGCCTGATCGGGACCGCCATTGCGCTCTTGACGCTCGCGGCCTGCTCGACTGGCGGCGTGGTTGGCGGCACGGCCGGCGCCGCTGGCGGCTACGCGGTCGACGGCAAGCGCGGGGCCATCATCGGTGGCCTTGGTGGCGCGGCCCTGGGGACAGCTCTGGACAACTGATCGCAGAACTCGGTTCAGCTTCACTTGGTTCAACTCCGCAGCGGCTAACGCGGGCCGTTGCCGAACACGGCGAGCGCGTCTTGCAGATCGGGCAGGGCGCGCTCGACCGCGGCTTCCCCTTCGCGAATGCAATCGTCGGCGCGGTCGAACTCCGACAGGCCGATGTGACCGAGGCGCGGTGCGATGTGCACGTCCGGAGGCTCGCCGGCAAGGCGGGAGCGCGTGATGCGGTCGGTGACGATGCCGAGCGAGGAAATCATCACCCCAAACAGGCTCGGCCCCTCGTAATCGCGCCGGAAGATGCGCCGGGTCAACGCCCCGATGGGCGACCGCGGCCGGACTTCCGGAGCCTGCTCCTCCATCAGCTTCAGAATGTCGAATCCGGCGGCGGTGGGAACCGCGGCGCCCGGTTTGCGCGCCTTGCCCAGGATGTCGGCGGAGAGGTTGACCGCGATGACCATCTGCGCGCCGAGCGCCCGACAGGCCGACACCGGCACCGGGTTGACCAGCGCGCCGTCCACCATCCATCGCCCTTCGAACGGCACCGGCGGGAACACGCCCGGCAGGGAGAAGGACGCGCGCAGGGCATCCACCAGCGGACCGGTGCGGATCCAAACCTCGTGACCGGTGACGAGATCGGTGGCGATGGCCACGAAAGGGGCGTGCAATTCCTCCACCAGGACGTCGCCCAGGTGATGGCGCATTTCGGCGACCAGCCGGTCCCCGCCGATCAGCCCGCCGCCCTGGCGCAGGCGCAAATCCAGATAGCCGACGATCTTCAGGCGCGTGAGGCTGCGGACCCAGTCCTCCAGCGCGTCGAGTTTCCCGGCCAGATGGATGCCGCCGACCAGCGCGCCGACGGAGGCGCCACAGACGATGTCCACATCGATTCCGTGGCGTTTCAGCGCACGCAGCACGCCGATGTGCGCCCAGCCCCGCGCCACCCCGGCGCCCAGCGCCAACCCGATGCGGGGCCTGTGCCGCCCGTTTCCGCCGTCCATCGCCATGGCGTCTCCTTCGCACAGGGAAAAGGCCCGAAACTTCGCTAATATAAGAACGGCCGGGTTAAGGAAGGTTGATCGCCCAGCCCCGGTGGACAAGCACGGGCGCCATCGGCTAAGCCATGGCACCCCGGTACAGGAAGATTCGGCTCGTGAGTAAGAAAAGCGGTGAGCGGCTGCGCCTCGACGCGGCGACGGAGCGGCTGGTGGGCCGCATGCTGCGGGAATGGGTGCGCCCCTACACGGGCAAGCTGGTGCTGTCCTTCCTGCTGATGGGGCTGGTCGCGGCCACCACCGGCGCCTACCCGCTGCTGATCGATCAGGCCTACGCCATGTTCTCGGCGCAGGATCGCAGCATGCTGCTGGCGATCCCCGCGGTGATCGTGCTGGTCACGGCGATCAAGGCCGTGTCGATGTACGCGCAGACGGTGGTGACCACCGACATCGTGCAGCGCATCGTCACCGACGTGCGCCTGTCCATGTTCGCGCATCTGCTGACCGCCGACACCGCCCAGCTTCACGCCGCGCCGACGGGCACGCTGACCTCGCGCTTCATCAGCGACGTGGACCTGATCCGCAACGCACTCACGCGGACGCTGACCAACCTTGTGCGGGACATCCTGACGGTGATCACGCTGGTCGGCGCGATGTTCTACCTGGACTGGGTGCTGTCGCTGATCGTCTTCATCATCTACCCCATCGCCGCCGTGCCCATCGTGAACATCGGCAAGCGCCTGCGCCGCGTGTCCCGCGACACGCAGGCCCAGATGGGCGACATGACCGCGCTGCTGACCGAAAGCTTGGCCGGCGCGCGCATGGTCAAGACCTATTGCCTGGAGGATTACGAGCGCGCCCGCGCCAGCCGCGCGTTCGAGGACAACTTCGCCCTGACCATGAAGGCGACGCGCGCCCGGTCCCGCATCGATCCGTTGATGGAGGTGCTGGGCGGGGCCGCCGTGGCCGGCGTGATCGCCTTCGCCGGCTGGCGCATGACGATGGGCGAGGGCTCCGTGGGCGCCTTCTCCGGCTTCGTCGGCGCGCTGCTGATGGCGGCGCAGCCGGTGCGCGCCATCGGAACGCTGAACGCCGTGCTTCAGGAAGGCCTTGCCGCCGCCCAACGCATTTTCGAGCTGGTGGACGAGAAGCCGACCATCACCGAAAAGCCGGATGCCAAGCCGCTGAAGGTCGAACGCGCCGCCGTGTCCCTGCGCGGCGTCCGTTTCGCCTACGAGGAAGGGACGGAGACGCTGAAGGGCATCGACCTGGATGTGCCGGCCGGTGCCACGGTGGCGCTGGTCGGGCGCAGCGGGGCGGGCAAGTCCACGGTCTTCAACCTGATCCCGCGCCTGTACGACGCCACGGGCGGCGAGGTGCTGATCGACGGGCAGGACGTGCGGTCGGTGACGCTGAACAGCCTGCGCGGCGTGATCTCGCTGGTCAGCCAGGACACGGTGCTGTTCAACGACACGGTGCGCGCCAACATCGCCTTCGGTCGCCTGGACGCTCCGTTCGACGACATCGTGTCCGCCGCCAAGGCCGCGGCCGCGCACGATTTCATCACCAGGCTGCCGGAGGGTTACGACACGGTCATCGGCGACCGCGGGGTGAAGCTGTCGGGCGGCGAGCGCCAGCGTCTCGCCCTGGCCCGCGCCTTCCTGAAGGACGCGCCGATCCTGCTGCTGGACGAGGCGACCAGCGCGCTGGACAGCGAATCCGAACGTCTGGTCCAGGAAGCGCTTGAGCGCCTGACCAAGGGCCGCACGACGCTGGTCATCGCCCACCGGCTCGCCACCGTGCGCAACGCCGACCGGATCGTGGTGATGGAAGGCGGCCGCATCCTGGAGCAGGGCACCCACGATGCCCTGATCGAGAAGAACGGCACCTACGCGCGGCTGTCGAAGCTTCAGTTCGGCGAGGACGGGGAAGCGGCGCTGGTCTGACGGTTGCGGGCGGGGTTATTCCCGCCCCAGCACCCGGTCCACCACCGTGTCGGCCCATTCGCGGGAACGGAAGCTGGCCTTGGCTTCCACGGGGTCGTAGACGCGCTCCACCCAGTCCCAGAAGGGGATCGGGCGCTTTTCGTTGTAGGCGGCGTACAGCTCGAAGAAATAGTCGAGGATGCCGGTCTTCGCCTGCTTGAAGTGGCCGTACTTCCAGTGCAGCTGCTTGGTCGCGACCTCCAGCGGCGCGCCTTCATGCACGAACAGGAACAGCGCCGCCATGAAGCCGGCGCGGTCGGCGCCCGACTTGCAGTGCAGCAGCGCCGGGTACTCCATCGTCTTGAACAGCTCCCGCGCCTTCAGAAGGGTTTCCTTCTTGGGCATGTCGCGGGAGTTCACTGGGAAGTCCACCAGCGTCAGCCCGTTCTGCCGGCAGGCCTCCGCCTCCAGGATGTAGGAGGCGCAGTCACGGCTGCCGCGCAGGTTCAGGATGGTCTTTATCCCGTGCTTCGCAGCACCGCGGATGTGCGAGGGGGACGGCTGGCTCGCCCGGTACATGTTGGGCGAAATGCGCCAGGTGTTCGAATAGATCAGCCGGAAGCAGGCATGGTCGATGAACACGCTCTCGATATAGCCGAGCACGCGCTGCCAGGGGGACGCCATCAGTCCACGCGCCCGCTTGATGCCATCGGCCATCGCGGTGGTGGTGTAACGGCGCAGAATCCACTTCTTGGCCAAACGGCACCTTCAGGTTCGACAAGGCCGCCAACATAGGCGCACTTTGCGTTGCGTCAAGACCGGCGGTGGTGAAGCGGCCCTCAACCCGCGCGCTGGATGCGGCCGTAGATGTCGTAGCGCGCGGCCACGGACAGCACGATCTCCATGTACAGATTGATCAGTCCGGCGGCGTAGAAGGCGGGGCAGCCGGTGAAATGCCGCTCGCCGGGCTGGGCGGTCGGCTCGATCAGGTCGCCGTTCAGGACGATCATGCCGCCCGGCGCGTCGCCGTCGTAGAGGAAGGCGGTCTGGTGGCGGGGCAGGGGATGGATGGCCTGATGGTCATCCGCCTCGATATGGCCGGCGCCCATGAACTGGCAGAGCATGCCCAGGCTGCCCATGGACAGGGGCAGCACCTGCTTCAGGCTGCGCCGGGCAAGGTCGTCGTATTCGGCCAGCGTCAGGCCGGGTTTCAGCATGGGTGCCGATTCGCACAGGTTCCAGGCGACGTGCAGCGCCGTGTGGCTGCCGGTCTTGGTGATCGACAGCATGTCGTAGCCGGACGCCGCGTGCAGCGCGCAGGCCTCCAGCGCGTTGCCCAGCACGAAGCTGGCCCCTGCCAGCGGCGTGATCGTGCCTTCCGCCCGGCAGCGCTCCTCCTCCCGCAACACCTTGATGGCCCAGTCCTTGATGATGGCGTCCAGCAGGTGGCAGATGCTGTCGCGCAGGAAGCCGATCAGCGTTTCCGCCGGGGCGGCGTCCAGGGCGGCGGTATCGGCGATGTCCAGCCCGTGCGGCGAGTCCGGCGGGTTGCACAGCACGATGTGTCCGTCGGCGTCCAGCGGCATGCGGTTGACGATGTGCTCGCGCAGGTCGGTGTAGAGAAAGGCCAACAGCGTGTTGATGGTGACCTTCTCGTAATCCTCCTTGCGCGTGTCGGCGTGCGCCGGGCAATGGCCGGCGAGCCGCTGAAGCTCCTCCGCGAACAGGTAGTTCGGGTCTTCCGCGATGCGGTGCAGGACCGGCGCAAGATTGATCCGGGTCATACCAGCCTGTTCGTGGGCGGCAAGATAATTCAGGGCGAAGTCGTTGGAGCGGGCCATGGCTGCACGGATCGGCTGTGGGAAGGTGTCGGGGGGCTTGGGCGGTCAGCGGGTCACGAGCCGGTCATAAACGCCGTAATCCAGCGCGATGCTGGCCACGATGTCCAGGTACAGCTTGATGAAGCCGGGGGTGTAGAAGGCCGGGCACCCGGTGTAGTGCCGCTCCTCCGGCTTGGCGAAGCGGGTGATCGGCTCCGTGTTCAGGCAGATCAGCCCGTTCTCGTCCAGCACGAAGGCCGTCTGGTCCTTGGGCAACAGGTGGATGGCCAGCCCGTCCGGTGGCTCGATCCCCGACGCCTCCATGTAATGGACCAGCATGCCGAGGCTGGCCATGGACAGGGGCACGATCTGCTTCAGGCTGCGCCGCACGAGATCGTCGTAGGCGGCGGCGTCCAGGCCGGGTTTCAGAATCGGGGCGGCTTCGACCATCGCCCAGCAGATGTGGATGGCCGTGTGGCTGCCGGTCTTGGTGATCGACAGCATGTCGTAGCCGGCGCGCTGGTACAGCGTGGAGTCCTCCAGCGCCGTGCGCAGCACGAAGGTGGCCGCGGCGTCGGCCGAAATCTCGCCCGAGCCCTTGGACCGGTAATATTCCTCCTCCGCCAGCAATTCCGCCGCCCAGCCCGAGATCAGGCCGTCCAGCAGATGGCAGGTGGCGTCGCGCAGCACGGAGGCCATGACGTCCAGCGGTGCCGCCTTCACCGCCGCGCGGTCGGCGGGGTTCAACCCGTGGGGGGAGCGCGGCGGGATCGGCAGCATGACCTGACCGGCCTCGTCCAGGGGCAGGGTCTTGGCGATGTGGTCGCGCAGCCGTTCGAACAGGAAGGCCAGCAGCGTGTTCACCGTCACCTTGTCCGCGTCGTCCGTGTTGCCGGACGCATGCATCGGGCATCGGCCGCCGCCGCTCCGCAGTTCCTGGCTGAACAGGAAGGACGGATCCTTCTGGATCGTCTGGAGGATGTGCGCGACGGACACGCGCGTCAGACCCGCCTCTGTATGGGCGTTGGCAAAGGCGTTGGCGAAATCGTTGGAACGGGACATCGGGGCCTGCGCTGACGAATGCGAACGATCCACCCTAGGGCGAGAAAAACCCCGGCGCAACGTCAACATCTGTGACAGGCGGTCGCT
Source organism: Pseudomonadota bacterium (assembly GCA_023413605.1). GTDB lineage: Bacteria > Pseudomonadota > Alphaproteobacteria > Azospirillales > Azospirillaceae > Azospirillum. The sequence continues at coordinate 1,215 of JAEZPL010000194.1, read as the reverse complement.
TCAGGCTTCCGGAACCAGCCAATCCACCTTGCCTTCGCCACCGGTGGACGGCAGGGCGGCGTGCAGGGCCGGCAGCAGGCCGCGCAAAGTCTCGTCCAGCTTCCACGGCGGATTGACGATCAGCAGGCCGGAGCCGTTCAGGCGCATGTGCGTGTCTTCCGGATGCCAGGTCAATTCCACCATCAGGATCTTCGGGATGCCGGTGTTCTCCACCGCTTCCTGGAAGCGCCAGACAGCCGGGCGTTCCTTGATCGGGTACCACAGGGCGTAGATGCCGGTGGGCCAGCGCCTGTGCGCGGCCTTCAGACCCTCGGCCATGCGGGCGAACTCGTCCGGCTGTTCGAAGGGCGGGTCGATCAGGACGAGGCCGCGCTTCTCCTTCGGCGGCAGATGGGCCTTCAGCGCCTGATAGGCGTCGGCTTTGTGCACGGTGACCTGACGGTCGCCCGCAAATTCCGCCTTCAGGGTCTGCCAGTCGTCGGGGTGAAGCTCGTTAAGGACCAACCGGTCCTGGTCGCGCAGAAGGGCCCGCGCCAGACGGGGCGAGCCAGGGTACCAGCGCAGGCGCCCGTCCGGGTTCAGCGCCGCGACGGCGTCGAGATAAGGTTGCAGCGCCGGGTGAGGAGGCTTATGGCCGAACAAGCGGCCGATTCCGTCCTGGAATTCCAGGGTCTTGCGCGCGGATTCGGAATCGAGGTCGTATCGGCCGATTCCGGCGTGGGCGTCGAGGACGCAGAAGGGCGCCGCCTTGGCGCGCAGATGATCGATGATCAGCGCCAGAACGGCGTGCTTCATCACGTCGGCCGGGTTGCCGGCGTGGAAAATGTGACGGTAGTTCATGGGCCAGGGATTTAGCCCAAGACGGGCCTTCGCGCCATCCCTGCGGAGCCTGGAGCTTTAATCCAGGGCGGCGACCTGTTGGGCGTTGCGGAAGGTGCGGCGGGTGGCCGGTGCGATGTTGGCCGGCTCGCTGTCGCCGCAGCGCGCCGATTCCAGCAGCTTGGCGCTCTTGGCGTCCAGTTCGTTCAGATGCTGCCAGATTTTGCAGATGTAGCCCTGGGCCTGGCGGGGAGAGGCGCCGTTGTAACGGGCCACCGCGGTCTTCCAGCTTCCTTCCTCGCCATGGAGGCGGAGCAGCAGGCGCCCGGCGTAGAAGACGTTTTCCTTCGGCTCGACGATACGCTCAACCGGCTGGAACTGGCCGCGATGGCTGGA
>JAEZPL010000629.1 GCA_023413605.1 Pseudomonadota bacterium | reverse complement strand
CGTTGCACACCGTGAGCCTGATCGCCGTGCCGGAACTGATCGCGAATTCGGTGGGAGCGGCCATGTTCATGGTGATCCTGCTGGACCGGCGGGACCTGATCGAACGGCAGTCGAGCGTCTTCTCCGCCAAGGCGCTGAAGATCGCGGCGCGGGCGGACGGCGTGCTGCGCAGCGGCTTCAACCAGGAAAACAGCATGCGGGTCGCCCGCATCATCTACGAGGAGACGGGCGTCGGCGCGGTGGCGATCACGGATCGCGAACGGATTTTGGCCTTCATCGGCATCGGCGACGACCACCACGTGCCCGGCCGGCCCATCATCTCGGCCCAGACGCTGCAGGCGATCGCAAACAACCAGGTTCTCTACGCCGACGGCAACGAGGAGGCCTACCAGTGCTCCATCGACCCGCACTGCCCGCTGGGCTCCTCGCTGGTGATCCCGCTGGCCGGCGAGGACAACAGCGTCATCGGCGCGATCAAGCTGTACGAGCCCAAGACCAAGCTGTTCTCCACCATCAACCGCGCGCTGGGCGAAGGCATCGCCAAGCTGCTGTCCAGCCAGATCCTGGCCGGCCGCTACGAGCAGCAGAAGGTTCTTCTGGCGCAATCCGAGATCAAGCTGCTGCACGCGCAGGTGAACCCGCACTTCCTGTTCAACGCGCTGAACACCATTTCCGCCGTGACGTGCGACGACCCGGAAAAGGCGCGCGACCTGATCGGGCATCTGTCCACCTTCTTCCGCAAGAACCTGAAGCGGGCCAGCGAGCAGGCCAGCGTGGCCGACGAGATCGCGCATGTCAGCGCCTACCTGCAGATCGAACTGGCCCGCTTCTCCGACCAGCTGTCGGTCGAGTTCGACATCCCTGACGAGCTGCGGTCGGTGTGCCTGCCCGCCTTCTCGCTCCAGCCCGTGGTCGAGAACGCCATCAAGCACGGCACGGCCCAGCTTCTCCGGCCCGGCCTCATCCGCATCTCGGCGCGACGCGACGGGGACGACCTCGTGCTGGACGTCGAGGACAACGCGGGGCTGTACGAGCGGCGGTCGTCGGAAAGCGGGCTGGGCATGAATCTTGTCGACCGGCGGATCAAGAACCGGTACGGCAACGCCTATGGTGTCAGCGTGACGCACAGCCGCGACGTGTTCACCAGGGTCACGATCCACGTTCCTCTGGAGGTCATCCCGGCATGATCAAGGTGCTCATCGTTGACGATGAACCGTTGGCGCGAAAGGCGCTGCGCCGCCTTCTGGAGCAAGCGCCCGACTTTCACATCCTGGGCGAGTGCGGCAACGCCATCGAAGCGGTCGGCGCCATAAACCGGGACAAGCCGGACGCCGTGTTCCTCGACATCCAGATGCCCCGGGTCAGCGGCATCGAGATGCTGAGCATGCTTGACCACGACACGATGCCGCGCGTCGTCTTCCTGACCGCCTACGACGAATACGCGGTACAGGCGTTCGAGCAGCACGCGTTCGATTACCTGCTGAAGCCCATCGACCAGGCCCGTTTCGAGAAGACCCTGCAACGCCTGCGCCGGGAACAGGCGCCGCAGAATGTCGGCGTGCTCGCGGGCGCGAACCATCTCCGGCAGATCCCCTGTTTCGGACAGCACCATGTCCTCCTGCTGAAGATGGAGGAGGTCGAGTATGTGGCGTCGAAGATCGCAGGCGTCTCGGTGACCTCGGTGAATGGGGAGGAGTTCCCGACGGCCCTTCCCCTGCACATCCTTCAGGAACGGACGCCCTTGCTGCGCTGCCACCGCCAGTACCTCGTGAACGTCGACCGCATCACGAAGATCCACTTTCTGGAGAACGGACTGGCGGAGATCATCACCAGCGGCGGCCACACGATCCCGATCAGCCGCCGCTTCCTGGGCGCCATCAAGGAACGCCTCGGCATCGTCTGATACGGACGACGCCCGCTCTGCGGACGGTCACGCCACCGGATAGGGGCCGTCGTCGAAGCGGACGTCATGATACCCCTTGCTGCCGACCGCGGCGGCCAGCGGGCTGCGGAAGTCAGTTCCGGCCGCGAGGCAGTCGAGCACGTGCCGGAAATCGAAGGCCGGCCGCCAGCCCAGATCCCTCCTGGCGCGGTCGTTGACGTAGACCCGGTCGATCCGGGGGAAGAGGCTCCAGCCGCGCGCGGCGAACAGGGGCCCGCACGTGGGGAACAGGCAGCGGATCACTCCCGGCGCGTCCGCCCGCAGGGCCGCCCGGTCCGCGGGCCGGAAGGGCGTGGTGGCGGACAGGACGTAGCGGCCGAAGCCGATGTCCGGCGCCCGCTCCACGGCCAGCAGATGGGCGTTGGCGACATCCTGGATGTCGGCGCGGCGGTTGAGCAGCTCGTTCGCCTGGACGTTATCGGTTTCGTAGCGCGCGCGGACCAGGGGGTCGTCGTCGGCTTCGGGAAAGAAGCGGGCGGTGCGCAGCACGATCACCGGAAGCCGGTGCTTGCGGAAGAACAGCTCGCACAGCCCCTCCGCCGCGAGCTTGGTCACCCCATAGATGTTCTTCGGGACCGGCGCCGCGTCCTCGTCGATCCAGGCCGCGGGCTCCCCGTCGGCGGGCGTGAGCGCCTGCCCGAACACGCTGGTCGTGCTCGTGAAGACGAAGGAGCGGACGCCGGCGGCCACCGCCTCTTCCAGCAGGATCAGAGTGCCTGTGACGTTTGTGTCCAGAAACTGCTGGAAGGAATGGGTTGCGACGTGCGGCTTGTGCAGGGTCGCCGCGTGAACGATGGCGTCGACGCCGCGCAGGCAGCGCCGCACGGCATCGCGGTCGCCGATGGAGACGACGTGGTCCGTGAAGGGGGACGGCTTGACGTCGAGGCCCAGGCAAGGGCGTTGCGCGGCGCGCAGGTTCCGCATCAAGGCCTCGCCGAGGTGGCCCGCGCTGCCGGTCACGAGGATGGTCGCTGTCATGCTTTCTCCATCGGGCTCCCTCAATCACAGCCGGCCGAACCCGAGGCGCCGCTTTTCAGAACTCCCCGAGGTCGATAGCGAGCAAACCGGCAGCGTTGGCGGCCCGACCCGGATCATGGCGCCATGCGCAGGACATGGGCCGCAACGCGATCCGCGACGACGTCCACCGTTGCAAGCGGCAGTTCGTGCCCCGTGCCCGGCAGCGTCAGCATCTCCGCGCCTGGGATCCCGGCGGCGATGGCCCGCCCGTTCCCGACCGGAAGAATCGGGTCTTCGTTGCCGTGGATGACCAGGACCGGGCAGGCGATCCGGCGGAATCGGCCCGTCCAATCGTCCCGGGTGGTCAGCGCCGCATGGTTGAACATGCTGGCGGGACTGTCCGTCCTTGACAGGATCTGCCCGATCCGCGCCCGCAGGCGCGCTTCGTCGAAGTGCCGTTCCGAACCGGCGCTCAGCCTTTCGGCTTCCAGCAGGAAGTCCGTCACCTTGCCCTCGTCCGACCAGTCGAGATCTCCCAGTCGTGCGAAGTGGTCGAGAAAGGCCTGCGACATGTGCGGCAGCGCCGGGCCGTCCCACCCGAGCGGTTCGCTCGCGACGAGGGTCAGCGACAGGATGCGGTCGGGATGAAGGAGGGCCAGCATTTGCGAGATGTAACCGCCCAGCGACATCCCCATCAGGTGCGCGCGCTCCAGCCCGTAGCCATCAAGCACCGCCATCACGTCGGAAGCCATGTCTTCGACCGAATAGGACGCCTTGCCCGGCGGAACGGTGGTCGAATGGCCGGTGTCGCGGTGATCGAAGCGGATCACGCAAAGCCCGCGGTTCGCCAAGGCATGACACAGTTCGTCGGGCCAGCCCAACATGGAAGCGGTCGCCCCCATGACGAGCACCAGCGCCGGATCGTCCGCGGACCCGAAGGACTCCGTGGCGATCTTGATGTCCTGGTGACGAACCGTCCTCATCTCACGCCTCCTCCCGCCCCGCGCATGCGCCAACCGAGGAGGCGTGCCGAGGGCGAACCCGCTGAGGAGCAACATCCGTCATGACGCGCCCCTCTGATTATAACCAGCGCGTAGGTTATAATCAGAGGGGCGTTGCGTCAAGCCAGGGTTCAAGTGATCCATCGCCCACCGGAGGCGTGCGAGAACGAAGTCCGAAAGATCGACCGCCCCGTCCGATGCCACCCACTGCATCGTCGCGCCTGCGATCACCGCATGGATGTGCCCGGCCAACGCGTCGCGCTCCGTATCCGCAGGAAGGCGTGCGGCGATCGCAGCCTGCACGAGCGCGTAGCGTTGATCCGCAAAGGTCCGCAGGATCGGGTCGCGCGCCTCAAGCGCGGCGATCACCACGCGGACTGAAAACCCTTCCCCCGAGCCCATGCTGCGGACGATGGTTTCGAGAAACCGCCAGAGCGCGTCGTGGCCCTGTTCGACCGGCAAACTCTCCAGCCAGTTGCGGGTCGCCTCGACCTCGTGTTCGGCCATGCGGTGCAGGATGGCATTTCGGTCGCCGAACCGCTGGATCAAGGTCGCCCTCGACAAGCCGACATGGCTTGCCACGTCGGTCAGGGTGAAGCCCATGCCGTCGCGCGCCAGGATTTCCAGCGCGGCACGCAGAACCTCCTCATCGGAAACGGTCTTGAGGCGCGGCATTGAGTCTCCGGTCGTGGGCGTGATTCGTCATCAAGGCAGTCTGCCCGACATGTGATAGGGCTGGTAAATGATCACTTCCATCATTTTCCAGCCCTATCAGGCGCCTGAAGGCTTTGGCCGGCGCGGTCAGGCCAATCGCTGGTCCGGCGGCGCCAGATCCTGGGCGTCGTGCAGGCGCCGGTAAAGCCGGCCCGCGCGCAGCAGCTGGTCGTGGGCGCCTTCCTCGGCGATTTGTCCGCCGCTGACGACGACGATCCGGTCCGCGTCGCGGATGGTGGTCAGCCGATGCGCGATGATGAGGGAGGTCCGGCCTTTCGCCAGCTCCTGCAGGGATGCCTGGATCGCCCGCTCGGTTTCGGTGTCCAGGGCCGATGTCGCCTCGTCGAGGATCAGGATCGGCGGGTTCTTCAGGAAGATGCGGGCGATCGCCACCCGCTGCTTCTGCCCGCCCGACAGCTTCACCCCGCGCTCGCCGACGACGGTGTCCAGGCCGTCCGGGCAGTCCGCGATCAGCCCGTCGAGCCGGGCCCGGCGGGCCGCCTCCAGGATCTCCTCCTCGGTGGCGTCCAGCCGGCCGTAAGCGATGTTGTCGCGCAGCGTCCCGGCGAACAGGAACACGTCCTGCTGCACGATGCCGATCTGGCGGCGCAACGACTCCTGGGTCAGGTCGCGGATGTCATGCCCGTCGATGGTGATGCGTCCCCCCGTGGCTTCGTAGAAGCGCGGGAGCAAGGACAGCAGCGTGGACTTGCCCGCCCCCGACGGGCCGACAAAGGCCACGGTCTCCCCCGCGCGCACCGCGAGCGACACGCCCCGCAGAACCGGCCGGTCGGGATCGTAGCCGAAGGTCACGTCATCGAAGGCGATGGCGCCCTTCAGCGGCGGCGCCTCCACCGCACCGGGCCGGTCCGCGATCTCCGGAACCATGGCCAGGAACTCGCAGTAGCGGCGAAAGCCGGCAATCCCCTTGGGATAGTTCTCGATGACGGCGGCGATCCGCTCCAGCGGCTGGTAGAAGACGTTGATGAGCAGCAGGAAGCCGACAAATCCGCCGATGGTCAGGTCGCCCGAGTAGACGTACCAGGTGCCGGCAACCAGGACCACCACCTGCACCAGCCGCATGCCGAGATAGTTCAGCCCAAGGCTGAGCGCCATGATCCGGTAGCCGTTGAGCTTCGCCTGCCGGTACTTGACGTTGTCCTCGGCGAACAGCGACCGCTCGTGCGCCTCGTTGGCGAAGGCCCGCACCACGCGGGCGCCGCCGATCACCTCCTCGATCCGGGCATTGAAGGCCCCCACGCGCTCGAACTGGGAATGCCAGTTGGCCGTCATGTCCTTCCCGAACCGCAGGATCAGAACCATCACCACCGGCACGATGAGAAGGGTCAGCAGCGCCAGCGGCACATGCACCGACAGCATCAGGGCCAGCGCCCCCAGGAAAGTCATGACGGCGATGAAGAGGTCTTCCGGCCCGTGGTGGGCCAGTTCGCCGATCTCCTCCAGATCCTTGGTCAGGCGCGCGACGAGATGCCCGGTCTTCTGCCCGTCGAAGAAGCGCAGCGGCATCCGCTGAAGCTGGTCGAACGCGCGGCGCCGCATCTCCGTTTCAATGTTGATGCCGAGGACATGCCCCCAATAGGTGACCCCGGCGATCAGGCCGGTGTTGACCAGATAGACCAGCAGCAGGGCAAGGCTGGCCAGCAGGATCAGCGCCCAGTCGCCGCCGGGCAGCAGCCGGTCCACATAGGCGGTCACCGCGAAGGGAAAGCCGAGCGACAGCAGGCCGGACAGGACGGCACCGCCGAAATCGACCAGGAACAATCCCCGGTGCGGACGGTAATAGCTGAAAAATTCCTTCAACACCCTGCGGCCTCAACGATGTTCCAGAGAAGGCCGCGCATGGCGTACCGGCGGCGCGCGGCCCTCTTCTCCAGACGTGCGGCAGCCGGCGTTCTCGCAAAAAAAGCTTGCGGTGCGGCGGACGCTCAACCCCGGTCGCTGCGCGCCATCGTGTCGGCGAAATGGCCCATGGCCAGTTTCATGTCGTTGAAAACAGTGCCCGGCGACACGCCCAGATGGGCGGCGATCTGCGGATAGGACAGGCCTTCGACCCGGTTCAGGAGCCACACCTGCCTGGCTCGCTCCGGCAGGTGGTCCAGCGCCCCCATGAAACGGTTCAGCCGTTCGCGGTGCAGCAGGCGATCCTCCGCCGAGGGGGTGTCTGACACGATCTGCAAAGCCTCGACGGCATCGGACGGCGCGACTTCGAACCGCTCCTGCGTCCGGCGACGCCGGAGATGATCCAGCGCGAGGTTGTGCACGGTGCGGTGCAGAAAGGCGCCGATGTTGTCGATGGACCCCTTCCCCGCCGCGTTGCAGGCCCGGAGATAGCTTTCCTGCAAGACATCCTCGGCCGCCTGGAGGTCACGCACGATCCTCATCGCCCGCCCGAAGAGCGAACGGCGCTGATCAAGATAGATCGCATTCAGGCTTGCGGACATGATAGACCTTTCGGTCGTTGCGCAGGGCCACCGCTGCGGTCGGTAAGACGCCAGCGGCCTTGCCTTGATGAGATTGATAATCATTCTCAATTCCGGCTGTCAAGCCGCTTGCAAAACCGCTGCGTGCGGATTGTGTCCTATCGGGGTGTGAAACGTCTAATGTAGCAGGCGAGCCCGATCACAGAATGGCGGAAGGCCGAGCGTGGAGCAGGACAAGGCAGACAGCCAGCAGGACGCCGGAACCTATCGGCATTCGGACCCGATCATGGACGAGGCGCTCACCTGGTTCGTGACCCTTCTCGACACGCCCGCCGACCCGGAGACGGTGGCCGCCTATCAGGCGTGGCGAGGAAGCGACCCGCGCCATGCCGAGGCGTTCGACCGCCTGTCGTCGCTCGGTGCCATGCCCGAACTTCAGGCGGCAACGCTCGCCCAACGGCCGTCCGCCGCCGCGCCGGAACGCCGGAAGGACCGTCCGTCGCCGCGGCGGGCGTGGTGGGGGCGATTATGGGGGCCATGGCGGGGCGGGTGGCGGGGATCGTTGGCCGTCGCCGCGCTGCTGTTCGCCGTCGGCCTGCATCTTGAGCCGGAACTGGCGCTCCGTTGGAGCGCGGACCACCGCACCGCCGCCGGGGAGCGGCGGGAGATCGCGCTGCCCGACCGGTCGCGGCTCGTCCTGGACACGGATTCGGCGGTCGCGCTGGACTTCGGGGAGGGCCGGCGGCATGTCCGGCTTCTGCGTGGGCAGGCTTACTTCGACGTGGTCAGCCAGCCGGAACGGCCCTTCCGCGTAACCGCGGGCTTCACCGAGGTGGAGGTGACGGGCACCGCCTTCTCCGTACGGTCGGACAGCGGGCAGGACACGGTCTACCTGGAGCACGGACGGGTGTCGGTCCGACGGCCGGACGAGCCCGGCCGGTCGCAGACCCTGCTGCCGGGCGACTTGGCGACGGCGACCGCGGACGGCCTGTCGGCGGACGGGCGGCCGGACCCGGCGGTCGCGCTCGCCTGGAAGGAGGGGCGGTACGTGTTCCACGAAAAGCCCTTCGCCGCCGTCATCGACAATTTCCGGCGCTATCACTCCTCCCCCGTCTTCCTGCTCGACGACCGGCTCGCCGAGGCGCGGGTCAGCGGGAACTACCGGCTGGACGACCCGGTCGGCGCGATTCGCTCGCTGGCCGGAATCGTCGGGGCGCGCATGACCGAACTGCCCGCCGGAATCATCCTGCTTCGATAGGCACCGTCTTTTTTTGTGAGACGCCGCATTCCCGAACGTCTGGCGAAAAGAGGGGGCTGCGGCTCGTCCGCTGGTGATCGCCCCCCACCATCAGCACTAGACGGGAGTTGTGGGGAATGGAAGGCCGGACGGTTTCTGTAGTCGACATTTTGGATTGCGCGCGGGGATCCGCCGCCCGGCATCTGGTCATGGCGCTGATGGCGAGCACCGCTCTGGGCGGCGCTCTGGCGCTTCCGTTCCCGGCCCTGGCGCAGCAGAGCGCGCCGGCCGCGGCCGCCCCGCAGACGATGGTGTTCGCGCTGCCGGCGCAGCCCTTGCCCACGGCGCTTGACGCCTTCATCCGCCAGACCGGCTGGCAAATCGGCTACCCCAGCGATCTGGCCGCGGGCCGCACGTCCCGCCCGGTGGCGGGCAGCATGGCGCCGGCCCAGGCGCTCGACGCCCTGCTGGCCGGCACGGGCGTCGGCTACCGCCAGACCGGCTCCGCCACCGCGGTGCTGGTTCCGGCCC
>JAEZPL010000499.1 GCA_023413605.1 Pseudomonadota bacterium | reverse complement strand
GGACGCCCGACAGCGGCGTCCGCTTCCTGCTCGACCCGGCCTACATCACGCTGGACACCCCGGACGGCAGCGAGAGCGGGTTCGAGGTGATCCTGCGCGAGAACCCCTTTTTCGGCGGGCGGCAACGCGGGGTCGTCGCCATCGCGGCCCTGACCGCTGATCCCCTGCCGGGCCGAACCTCCCGCATGGAGCGTTCCGTCACCCGCGTCGCGGCGGCGGAGGGGCTGCGGACGGACGAAGCGTGCCGCCGCTGGTTCACCGGCTACCTGGACTGCGCGCTCGCCCCGCTGCTGCGCCTCTACGACGAACACGGAATCGCACTTGAGGCCCATCAGCAGAACGGACTGCTGGACATCGGCCAGGGCATCCCCAGCCGGTTCGTCTACCGGGACAACCAGGGTTTCTACCTGTCCAACGGCTACCGCGAGTCGCTGCGCGCCGTCATCCCCGAGGCGGACAACGTCAAGTCCCTCTATTACGACGAAGACGAGATCAACCGGCGCTTCTCCTATTACGTGATCGTCAACCAGGTCTTCTCCGTCATCGCCCGCATGGGCAAGGACCGGCTGATCGACGAGGAGGATCTGCTGGGCCTGCTGCGCGAACGGCTGGAATGCCTGTCGCGCACGCTGACCGGGGCCGGGCGACGCTTCGTCGAGGGCGTTCTCGACAGCCCGACCATCGGCGCGAAGTTCAACCTGACGGCACGGCTGCTCGACATCGACGAACTGCGCGCCGCCAACGACGCGGATCTGTACGCGCATCTTCCAAATCCGCTGTGCCGCACCGGCGCAGGCCGGTGCGGGCGGGGGTATCATGCCCTTTCCTCGTGAACTCCAAGGCCGTCCCGACGAGCGTGTCGTGCGGCAACTGGCGGCGGCCCTGCTGTACGAGGGAATCGTCGAACCGGATTCCGCTCTCGTGGGAGGCGTGCCGGGATTCCTCTGGCGCTGCGGCGGCATGGAGTTCCGCTGCCGGGGTGCCGCCGGTCCCTTCGGGCGGCCCCGGATCGAGCCGGGATCGGTGGCGATGCGCCGACCGGAGGAGGACGCCTGGAAGCCCGCCGACCCGCGGCGGATGGTGGCGGGCCTGCCAATTCCCGACGCCCATCGGACGGGGCTGCTGGCCGAGTTGGACCGCACGGTCGCGCTGTGCCGGTGGAACGACGCCAACCTGCGGCGGGTGCCGCGCCACGGGCTGTCCTTCGCCGATCTGGAAGGGGCGCTGGAAGAGGGGCATCCCTATCACCCCTGCTTCAAGGCGCGGCTCGGCTTCGACGAGGACGACCACGCGGCCTACGGGCCGGAGACCGGGCGGAGCTTCCAGCTCGTCTGGCTGCTGGTGGCGCGCGGGCACCTGCACCAGGCCATTCCCGGCGGCGAGATTCCCGGCAACGAGGACGCCTTCTGGCGGACGGAGCTGGGTCCCGCGGCCTGGGAGGAGGTCGAAAGACGGTGCGCCGCTCTGGGCATCGACCGGGCGGGTTACGGGCTGCTGCCCCTGCACCCCTGGCAATGGCGGACGCTGAGCAGCGGCGATCTCGCGCGCTGGCTGGCCAACGGGCGCGCCCACGCGCTGGGCCCGCTCGGCGACCGTTACCGCGCCAGCCAGTCCGTGCGCACGGTGATGAACGTCGACGATCCGGCCAAGGCCGACGTGAAGCTGGCCCTGAACATCGTCAACACCGCCTCGCGCCGGATCATCGAGCCGCATTCCGTCTGCACCGGCCCGGCCATCTCCCGTTGGCTGGGAGCCGTGGTCGCCGGCGATCCCCGCTTCGCGGACGAACTCCCCCTGACCCTGCTGCCGGAATACGCCGGGATCATCGCCGACCGCGACGGTCCGCTGGCCGGGCAGATGGCCGTGCTGTGGCGGCGGAGCGTCCGCGCAGCGCTGCGCGAGGGGGAACAGGCGGTCCCCTTCAACATGCTGATGGTGACGGAACCGGATGGGACGCCCTTCGCCGCGCCCTGGATCCGGTCCTTCGGCCTGATGCCCTGGCTGGATCGCCTGCTGGAGGTCGCCGTCCTGCCGGTGTGGCACCTGCTGGCCTGCCACGGCATCGCGGTGGAGGCGCATGGGCAGAACATGGTGCTGGTGCATCGCGACGGCTGGCCGGAACGGCTGATTCTGCGCGACTTCCACGACAGCGTCGAATACGCGCCCGACTTCCTGCCGGACACGGCCCATCTCCCGGACTTCCCGGCGCTGCACCCCCTGTACCGCGACGCGCCGCCCGACCGGTACTATTGGGCCGGTTCGGTCGACGCGCTGCGCGAGCTGGTGATGGACACGCTGTTCGTCCACAACCTGACCGACGTCTCGCACCTGCTGAACGTCTGTTACGGGCTGCGCGAGGACGTCTTCTGGCGGCGGGTCCACGACCTGCTGGAAGGCCACGCCCGGCGCCACGGCCTGACCGCCCGCCACCGGCGGATCGGCCACGCGGCCCCCCGCATCCTGACCGAGTCCCTGCTCAGGGGAAAACTGCTCCGCGCGCGGGAGGAGCTTCACCACACGGTTTCCAACATCTTCGCCCAATTTTCGGCGTGAGGCACATGATGATTCGGATCGACGACAGACACTATGCCCGTGGCGAGGTCGAGGAGCGCACCGCGCGCCACGCCGAACAGGCCCGCCTGTCCGACCGGCCGGGCGCCCGTTTCGCGGCCTGCTTTACCGAGACCGTCGACTGGCTGAGCCTGTTCTTCGCCGTCCGGGCGGCGGGCGGCAGCCTTCTGCCCCTGCACCCCAGCACGCCGCCGGCGGCGGCGCGGCGCATGGCGCGCGACGGCGGGTGCCAGTACCTCTTCCACAACAGCCTGACACCGGAGGAGATCGCTCCGCCGCCGGTTCCCGAACCGGGCCATCCGCTGCCGGGCCACCTGATCCAGATGAGTTCGGGGACCACCGGCGCCCCGAAATGCATCGCCCGGACCTGGGGCGACATCGAGCGGGAGCTGGACAGCTACGTGGCCCATTTCCGCGAGGCCGAGGGCATGACCCCGATCATCGCCTGCCCGACCACCCATTCCTACGGGCTGATCTGCGGGCTTCTGGCCGGCCTGCGCCGGGGTGCCGAGCCGGTGGTGCTGAACACCGCCAATCCCAAATACGTGCTGAAGACCGTGCGCGAGACGGAACGGCCTTTGCTCTACGCCTCCCCGGTCATCCTGCACGCGCTGGCGAAGCTGATGCCGGCGGGCGAGCGCATCCACGCGGCCATGACCTCCGGCACGCTGCTGCCCGCCCCCTGGTTCGAGCGCATCCGCGGCAAGGTCGATCACCTGTTCCAGCAGTATGGCTGCTCCGAAGCCGGCGTCATCGCCGTCAATCCCGACATGCAGGCGCCGAACGACCTGGGGCTTGTGCTGCCGCATCACCGGCTGGCGGCGGGCACCCCCGATATCCCGGCGGAAATCGTGCTGGCCGGCCCCGGCGGCGACATCCACACCCGCGACCTTGCCTACCGGCGGCCGGACGGAATGCTGGTTTTCGTCTCCCGGATGGACGACACGATCAACGTCTCCGGCCTGAACGTCTATCCCAAGGATGTGGAGGACGTGGTGATGGCGCTGCCCGGCGTGACCGACGCGGTCGCCTTCCGCAAGGCCGATCCATTCGCGGGCGAGCGGGTCGGGCTGGCCTTCAGCGCCGGCCCGGAGGTGTCCGCGCAAGCCGTCCGCGACTGGTGCCGCGCGCATCTGGCCGCGCACCAGCAACCGGGCGACATCGTCCGTATGGACGCGCTGCCGCGCATGGCCAACGGCAAGATCAGCCGGCGCGAGTTGGCCGAGCGCCACGCGGCCCCAACCCCGGTGCCGCCCCCGGGGCAGCCGCGGACGGGAGCCGGCGCATGACGCGCGAGCAGGTCATCGAGGCGATTCACACCGTCCTGCGCGATCACCTGCGGAACCGACATCTGGAGGGGTTCGGCCCGCAGGCCCGGCTGAACGAGGATCTCTACCTCGACTCCGTCCTGATGATGGAACTGTTCCTGGAGTTGGAGCTGTCCTTCGGACTCGCCGCGCCGGACGAAATCATCACCGCGCGCGACCTGAACACGGTGGCGGACGTCGCCGGCCTGTTCGCTCCGGACGGCGAGCCCGCCCCGGCCTCCGCCTCCGCCTCCGTCCCGGAACCCGGAAGCGTCCATGGCGAGGAGTATGTGGACATCAAGGTCCATTGCGTCGTCAGCTGCTTCTGCGACGCGCTGAAACGCGCCGGCATCGACCACCGGCCCTTCTACTTCGGCGTCTGGGACGCGGACTTCGCGGTCGGAGAGGACTGGACGCTGCGCTACCACGCGCCGGGCGTGACCCACGATTTCTTTTGCCGCTGGTACCACCGCCTCTACGGCGCCGAGCCGCGCGAATGGTACGACCGGGACAAGGGCAAGCCGGAAAATCTGGCGGTGCTGCTCGACCTCGTGGAACGCCGGTCCGACACGCTGAACGTGATGGCGATGGTCGATCTGTTCCACTTGCCGGAGCGCGAGAACAAGTTCAACCAGAACCCCTTCCCGCACTATCTGATGCTGGAGACGTCCGCCGATCCGGCCATGTTCTTCGTCTCCGATCCCGATTTCCGGTGGGAGGGGGAGATCGAGCGCGACAAGGTCGTCAACGCCTTCTGTCAGCCGACGGTGGGCGGCGGCTATGTCTTCGACCGGCGTGAACTGCGCCCCGCCCGCCCGGCGGATCTGAAGGCCTATTTCGAAGCCTGCTTCCGTCCCGACGCCAACCCGTTGACCGACGCGGTCGGCCGCATCGTCACCAGCCATCTGGCCGGCGCGAACGGCCGGACGCCCGCCGACCTGCCCGCGGCGTTGCGCGAACTGCCGGTCATCTCGATCCGCAAATACGCCTACGAGCACGGCTTCGCCTTCTTCTGGCGCGCGCTCGGCCTGCCGGACGACAGTTTCCTCGCCCGCTGCGACGAAATCGAGGAACTGGTCCAGGGGTTCAAGACGCTGCATTTCGCGATCCTGCGGCTTGGCCAGACCGGCGACACCCCCGTTGCCGCCACCCTGGCCGACGAGATCGCCGGGCGGCTGGAGCGGCTGGACCGCCACGAACACGCGCTGAAGGCGGAACTCGATGCCGTCTTCCGGCTCTGGTGCCGGGAGAACGGGCTTCTCTGCGATCCGCCCGCCCGATCCATTCCCCTTTCTCCAGCCACCGAGGCGGCCCGATGAAAGTCTCGCTCTGCACCATCACCTTCCGCCACCATCTGGTGTCGCTGGAGGATCTCGCCGCCTGGGCCGGGGCCAACGGCTTCGACGGCATCGAGCTGTGGGGCGCCCACGCGCGAAATTTGGGCGCCCGAAATCTGGATGCCCGCAACATGGACCATGACGCCGGGCACGACGCGGCGTGGCTCGCCCGGTTCGGCCTTTCCGTGCCGATGATCAGCGACTATCTGCCGCTCGGCGGCGATCCCGACACGCTGCTGCGCAAGACCGCCGACCTCTGCCGCCTCGCGCAACGCTGGCGGGCGCCCAAGATCCGCAGCTTCGCCGGCGACCTCGCCAGCCGCGAGGCTTCCGCCGCGGAAAAGGCCCTCGTCGCCGAGCGGTTGCGCATGGTCTGCGCCCTGGCCGCCGACCACGGCCTGTCTCTGCTGGTGGAAACCCACCCGAACACGCTGGCCGATACCCTGGACGCGACGCGCACCCTGATCGAGGCGGTGGATCACCCCACGCTGAAGGTCAATTTCGACGTGCTGCACGTGTGGGAAGGCGGGGACGATCCCATCGCGGCGCGGCGGGCGCTGCACCCGCACATCGGCCATTACCACCTGAAGAACATCCGGTCCCGCGCCGACCTGGGGGTGTTCGAACCGGCCAACGTCTACGCGGCGGCGGGACGCCGGGACGGGATGGTGCCGCTGTTCGAGGGTACCGTCGATTACGCGTCCTTCCTCGCCGATCTGGCCGCCGATCCGGCGGGCGGGCCGCAGGCCGAGGGTTCGCTCGAATGGTTCGGGGAGGACTGCCACGAAATCCTGCTGCGGGACCGGCGAGCGGTCGCGGCGGCCACCGCCCTTCCGCAGACGCGGATGGCGGCCGAATGATCGCGCGCCGCACCACCGGATTGCCCCGGATCGCCGCCGCCCTGCTGGCGCTGGTCCTGGCCGCCGCCATGCCCGCGCGCGCGGTGGAGATTCCGACCGCCCTCGGCCCGGTCAGCATCGCGGCGCCCCCGAGGACCGTCGCGGTGTTCGACATCGCCGCCGTCGACACCCTGCTGAGCCTGGGCGTCACGCCCGCCGGTCTGCCGTCGAAGCTGTATGTGCCGGAGCTTGACGCCAAGGGCCGGGGGGCGTCGCCCGTGGGGACCATCCACGAGCCCGATCTGGAGGCGCTGAGCGCGCTGGCGCCGGACCTCGTCATCATCGGTGGGCGTTCGTCACCCCATCTCGACATGGTGCGCAAGGTCGCGCCGGCCATCGACATGACCATCGAGGGAAAGGATATGCTGGCGGAGGCGCGGCGGCGCCTGTTCGCCTACGGTGCCCTGTTCGGCCGGACGGCGGAGGCGGACGCCATCGCGGCGAAACTGGACGCCGCCGCCGCCGCCGCCCGCAAGGCGGTCGCCGGCAAGGGCAACGCGCTGATCGTCATGACCAACGGGCCGAAGCTGTCGGCCTACGGCGCCGGATCGCGTTTCGGCTGGCTGCATTCGGAACTTGGCCTGCCGCCGGCCGCGCCCGACCTCGGCGCCGCCATCCATGGCGAGGTGATCTCCTTCGAGTTCATCCGCAAGGCCAACCCGGACTGGCTCATCGTTCTCGACCGCACCGTCGCCGTCGGGGAAAGCGGCGCCTCCGCCCGGGCGACGCTGGCCAACGAGATGGTGGCGCAGACCTCGGCCGGGAAGAACGGGCGGATCGTGTATCTGCCGCCAGCCGACGCCTACATCGCCGCCGGCGGCGTGTCGGCCACCCTGCGCATCCTGGCCCGCGTCGAAGAGCAGTTCCGGAAAGAGCCGTCCCAGGCCGCGCCACGACGGGAAGCCCCATGACGGGAAGCCCTCCGTCGGGAAGCCCCACGACGGGAAACGTGGCCGTTTCCGGGCGCGCCACGGCACCAGCGGCGCTGTGCCTGTTCCTCGCCCTTTGCGCGGCCAGCCTGTCGGTCGGCGTGGCCGACCTGTCGCTGGAGGAGCAGGGGGCCTCGCTCGACACCGTCCTGATCAGCCGCCTGCCCCGGACATTGGCTGCGATCCTGGTCGGGGCGGGGCTGGCGATCGCCGGGCTGATCATGCAGACGCTGGCCCGCAACCGTTTCGTGGATCCGGGCATCGGCGGAACGGAGCAAAGCGCAGCACTGGGCGTGCTGCTGGCGACCATCCTTTGGCCGGCGGCCCCGATCCTGGGCAAGATGATGGTGGCGACCCTGACCGCCCTGATCGGAACGGCGGTGTTCCTGCTTCTGGTCCGCCGGCTGCCGCCGACCCAGCCCTACCTGATGCCGCTGTTCGGCCTGATCTACGGCGGCGTCATCACGGCCGGCGTCACCTTCATCGCGTGGCAGATGGACTTTCTTCAGTATCTGGATGTCTGGATGAACGGCGACTTCTCCGGCATCCTGCGCGGGCGCTACGAAATCCTGTGGGCCACCGCCGCGCTGGTCGCGCTGGCCTGGTGGCTGGCCGACGCGCTGACCATCGTGTCGCTGGGCAAGGACGCCAGCGTCGGCCTCGGCCTCGATTACGAGCGCATGATGCGGATCGGCCTGTTCATCGTCGCCATGCTGTCGGCGCTGACCGTGGTGGTCGTGGGGATGATCCCCTTCGTCGGGCTGATCGTTCCCAACCTCGTGTCCCGGCTGCGCGGCGACAACCTGCGCGGCACCTTGCCCTGGGTGGCGCTGGGCGGGGCGGCCCTGACGGTCGGATGCGACCTGATCGGCCGGCTGCTGCGCTATCCCTTCGAGATTCCCATCGGGACGATCCTGGGCGTCGTCGGGGCCGCCTGCTTCCTGTGGTTCCTGACCGGACGGCGCGCCCGTGGCTGAGCGGCGGCTGTGGATCGCGGCCGCGCTGGCCCTCCTGTCCGTCGCGGCCTTCCTGACCTGGGGGCTGCGCGGCAATCTCGCCTTCGTTCTGGAACTGCGCGCGGTCAAGCTGCTGGCGCTGGTGCAGGTGGCGGTGGCCATCGCCGTCGCCACCGTCCTGTTGCAGACGATCTCCGGCAACCGCATCCTGACGCCGTCGATCATGGGGCTGGACGCGCTCTATCTGCTGGGACAGACGCTTCTGGTGTTCGCGCTGGGCGGCCTCGGCTTCGCCGGCCTCGATCCGCGGGTCCGTTTCGCCGGCGCCCTGCTGGCCATGATCGGGATCGCCCTGGCGGTGTTCCTGCCGCTGCTGCGCGCGCGGCGGTCGCTGTACCTGATGCTGCTGACCGGCGCCCTGCTGGGCATCCTGTTCCGCAGCCTGGCCTCCCTGGTCGCGCGGCTGGTCGATCCCAACGATTTCGCCGTTCTGCAAGGGGTGAGCTACGCCAACTTCGGCGCGGTGCGCGGCGATCTTCTGGCCTTCGGGCTCGTGCTGACGGCGGCCTGCGCGGTGCTGGCGTGGCGGCAGCGGCATGTGCTGGACGTCATGGCGCTCGGCCCCGAGGCCGCGATCGGGCTGGGCATCGACTGGGGGCGCGCCGTCACCGGCCTGCTGGCGCTGGTGATCGTGCTGGTGGCGGTGTCCACAGCCCTGATCGGCCCGGTCGTGTTCCTGGGCCTGCTGGTGGTGGCGCTGGCCGAGCGGCTGACCGGCACGCAGCGGCATGCGGTGCTCCTGCCCGCATCGGCCTGCATCGCCGTCGCGGTTCTGGCGGGCGGGCAGGCGATCCTTCAGCACGGGTTCGGCGGGGCCGCCACGCTGGGCGTGATCGTGGAGTTCGTGGGCGGACTTGTCTTCCTGATTCTTCTGGCGAGCGGGCACAAGCGATGATCGAGATCGACGGCGTATCCCTGTCCCATCGGGGCACGGCGATTCTTCACGACATCCGCATGACCCTGCCGAAGGGCGGGCTGACCACGCTGATCGGGCCGAACGGGGCGGGCAAGTCCAGCCTGCTGTCGCTGATCGCCCGCCTTCAGCCGCTGCAAGGCGGCCGCATCATCGTGGACGGCCTTCCGGTGGACAGCACCCCCGGCCGCGAACTGGCGCGGGTGCTGGCGATCATGCGGCAGGACACTGGTTTCGCCGGACGGCTGACCGTGCGGGAGTTGGTCGGCTTTGGGCGTTTTCCCCACAGCCGGGGCCGGCTGACCGACGAGGACCGCCGGCACGTCGCGGCAGCGCTGGAGCAGTTCGACCTGTCCGCCCTGGCGGACCGGGACCTGGAAACCCTCTCGGGGGGCCAGCGGCAGCGGGCCTTCGTGGCGATGGCCTTCTGCCAGGGTACGGACTACCTGCTGCTCGACGAGCCGCTCAACAACCTCGACATGAGGTACGGGCGGCAGATGATGCAGTTGCTGCGCGATGTGGCGCGCAGCCGGGGGCGGACCATCCTGATCGTTCTGCATGACATCAACTATGCCGCCGCCTACGCGGACCGGATCGTGGCCATGAAGGACGGGCGGATCGTCGCCAACGGCACGCCGGACGACGTTCTGACGCCTGAGAGCCTCGAAGGGCTGTATGGCTACCGCATGCAGGTCCACCGGATCGGCGGCAGCCTCGTCGTCCAGCACCACGATTGATGCGGACGGCCCCTGAAAGCGCCGTCCGCATCAGGCGTTGTCACGGGATCGGTGGCGGGCCGTCGGCCATCACACTCAGCATTTCCTGGCGGGCCGTCGTCAGAAGCTCGTTCATCGCCGCCTCGGCCGCATCCGCGTCGCGATCGCCGATGGCGCGCGCCAGCTTGCGCATCCCCGCCACCGAAAGGGCGCGAACGTCCGGCATCGTCAGGGTCTTCAGCCGGATGTACTGGGTCATCTCTTCGAAAAGATGAACCACCTGTTGCAGCTTTTCGTTGGGGCAGAGGTGGAAGATCGCCTCGCGAATTCGGGCGTTCGCCCCGATGTAGCTGTCGTGATCGCCGTGTTCGTCCAGCTCACGCTCGATCAGGGCGCGCACCGCTGCGCATTGCTCGGCGGTCGCGGTCTCCAGCACCCGGCGGACCGCAACCGGCTCCAGCGTTTGCCGGACCTCGTAGACGTCGCGGATCTCATCCTCGCTGTAGCGAGGCAGACGGAAACCCCGCCCGTCCTGGACGAGCAGGCCCTCCTGCGCCAGCATCGCCAACGCTTCCCGCGCCGGCGTGCGGGAAACCCCGTAATCGCGCGCCACGCCATGTTCCATCAACCGCATATCCGCAGAGAGCTGCCCGGAACGAAGGCTTTCACGCAGGCGCTCGTACACTTGACGCCTCAAGTCGGGGGCGCGCTCGATCGACTTCATGGTGGTTCCTGATCTGGCGCGGGTCATTCAGAGCGGACCTGCGACGCTTGTTCGCGCAGGGTGGGTGCCGGCACCGGGACGTGTCCCCCGCTCTCCCGCCGGCACCCGCGTTGCATCAGACGCTGACACGGTACCGCTTGAGCAGGCGCCGGGTCCCGTAGCGAACGAGCCGGTCGAACGCATAGCCCAGCAGCCCAAGGGTGATGATGCCCACGAAGACCCACTCGGTGCGTCCATAATTGCGGGCCGTCCAGATCAGCGCGCCCAACCCTTCCTGAGCGGCGACGATCTCCGCCGAAACGATGGTCAGGAACGAGTTGCCCATCGCCAGACGCGCGCCCGTGACCATGAAAGGAACGGTCGACGGCACCACCACCGTCAGAACCGTGCGCAGCGGCCCGGCACCGAGCGCGCGGGCGGCCCGCAGCCGGATCTCGTCGGTGGACTGCACGCCGGCCATGGTGTTGATCGTCACGATGAAGACGGTCGTGTAGAAGATCAGGGCGATCTTCGACAATTCGTCGGGCCCCAGCCAGATCACCGCCAGCGTCACGAAGGCGATGGGCGGAACGAACCGGAAGAACTCGATGT
>JAEZPL010000479.1 GCA_023413605.1 Pseudomonadota bacterium | reverse complement strand
CACGACGACCTCTATCAGGCCGGCGGCAACCAGCACATCCTGTTCGGCCCGGCGCTGGTCGACCCGCCCGGCGAGTGCCGCCCGAACCACGCGGTGATCCGCGCGCTGGCCCAGCGCCTGGGCAGCGACGAGCATCCCGGTTTCCACATGACCGCGCGGGAGCTGATCGACGGCACCCTGCGCCAGTCCGGCCGGGGCACGCTGGCGGAACTGGAGGCCGCGCGTTTCCTCGACGTGCAGCCGGACTTCGACACGGCGCACTATGTCGACGGATTCAATTGGCCGGACGGCAAGTTCCGCCTGCGCCCCGATTGGCCAAAGGTGCCCTATTCAGCCCCGTCGACCTTCGGGCCGGTGGAGGAGATGCCGCACTTCCCCGACCACTGGGCGGTGATCGAGGAGGCGGACGACGAGCACCCCTTCCGCCTCGTCACCGCGCCCGCGCGCAACTTCCTGAACTCCACCTTCACCGAAACGCCCACGTCCAGCACGCGGGAAAGCCGCCCGTCCCTGCTGCTGCATCCCGACGACGCGGCGGCGCTGGGCGTGGCGGACGGCGACCGGGTGGAGGTCGCGAACCGGCGCGGCACGGTTTTCCTGCACGCGCGCCTGTTCGACGGCGTGCGGCGCGGCGTGGTCGTGGCGGAATCCATCTGGCCGAACCACGCTCACGAGGGCGGGCGCGGCATCAACACCCTGACCGGCGCCGACGCGGTCGCCCCCTTCGGCGGCGCCGCGTTCCACGACAACCACGTCCGGCTGCACAAGGCCGACGCATAAAAGCGGCAGCGGAGCCCTGGGCTTCTCGCCCCAGGGCTCCGCTCCGCTGTGCCTTACGACCGGCCCTTCAGCGCGGCCAGACGGTCCGACAGGTTGTTCGGCGTCGGCTTGGCGCCGGTCGCCGCGGCCAGCGCGGCCTTGATGTTGGGGTCGTCCTCTTCCGGCTTGCCGGGCTTCAGCAGGCGCGCCTTGCTGCTGGCGGCCTCCGCGGCGGCAAGGTCGCGGGCCGCGGCATCCTGCATGGCCTTCAGCGCGGTGCCGAGGCTGGAGGTCGCCCCGCTGAGCCCCGCAGCCTGCCGGGCGGCCTCGGCGCGCTGCTGGGCCATGTCGCGCTGCTGCGCCGCGCGGCCCATGTCGCGCTCAGCCCGCTGAAGCTCGGCGCGCGCCGCCTTCAGCTTGTTGCCGGCATCGGCGTAGGTCTTCTCCAGCATATCCAGGAATTCCCGCGCGTCGACGGCGTCGCGCTCCTCGCGCTCGATCTCCGGGGCCATCTGCTCCAGCATGCCGACCAGCGTCTCCAGGCTCTTTTCGAGCTGTGCCTTGCGGCCGGGGTCGGTCTCGGTCTCCATCTGCGTCTGGAGGTGCTCGGCCGCGGCCATACGCTGGCGGGAGAGCTGGCCGATGGCGTCCGCCTCCTTCTGCTCCTTCTCATAGGACGCGCGCGCCTGCGCGACCTGAAGGCCGAGCTGATCGAGATGCTCCTCCATGGTGCGCAGTTCGGCCTCCGTGGCGGCCTTCGGGTCCCAGCGGACGAGCGCCTCCACAGCGGACTGGACGGCCTGATCGGTTTTGACGCCGAGGAGATTGCGGATGAACGAAATCATGGTTGCGATTCCTCTACTGTGTCTTGGCCCGTTTGCGGTGTCTGGGCCCGTTGTTTTGGCCCGTTCCGGGCATTTACGGCCTCAGCCCGCCATGGCGCCGGCGTTGAGCAGGGCGACGGCGATCTGGAGACCCGCCAGCGCCGTGCCCGCCGCCACGTTTCCGGATTCGATCATGGTGCGCAGGTCGCGGAACAGCCAGATGGCGATCAGGAAGGTAAACAGCTGAAGGATCGTGGCGACCGTCCCCCAGATCACGATGTCGGCCAGCGCCTGGCTGGTCGCCAGCGTCGCCGCCAGCGGGACCGCCAGCGCCACGACGGTGCCGCCCAGCACGATGCCGGCCGCCTGATTGCCGTTGGCCAGCAATTCGCGTTCGTGCATCGGCGTGACGGCGACGTAGACCGCCACCCCCACGAAGAACAGCAGCAGGGTCGCCCCGAAATGCAGCAGCAGAAGCGGCAGGCCGGATTCGAGGCCTTGCAGGATTTGCGCGAAGCTGGTGTCCATGGTGGGGTCCATCCGGGCTGGATCAGGTCGGTATATTGGGATGCGTG
Source organism: Pseudomonadota bacterium (assembly GCA_023413605.1). Taxonomy (GTDB): domain Bacteria; phylum Pseudomonadota; class Alphaproteobacteria; order Azospirillales; family Azospirillaceae; genus Azospirillum. The sequence continues at coordinate 3,631 of JAEZPL010000479.1, read as the reverse complement.
ACCGTCAGGTCAGGATCTGAGGCAAAAAGCGTCAGGCGAGTGACAGGGACGCGGGGTTGATGTCGATCCCGGCGCGGATGTCCACCCAGGCCTGCCCCGTGTCCTCGACGGCGGAAACGAGGATGTATTCGGTTTCCGGCGCGGGGTCCTTGGCGCCGGTCGGCGCGGCGTAGAGCATCGCGGTCACCCGGCGGGAGCGGCTGCCGCGGTGGTCGGTCAGCGTCTCCTCGAAGGCCAGCGGCTGCACGCGGGTGGTGCCGCGGCTCCAGCGCCGGTCGTACAGCTTCCCGTCCTTCGTCTGGAACTGCGGGTAGCCGATCATCCCCTCGCTATCGTCCAGCCAGAAGCCCCATTCCTCGGCGTCGGCCGGGTGCACCTCGTCGAGCGTGGAGAACCAGCGGCATTCGTCCGGGTTTCCGTCGGCCCCGAGGTGAATCTGGAAGAAACCCCGCCCGCCCTGGAGGTACAGCCGGTGCAGCGTCACGTCGCCATCCTTCAGCGTCGCGACGGCCTCCACGCTGACCAGCGTGTCGCCGCCCGCCCCGCTGGGGGGCGTGACCTTGGTCGTGCCGCCGGCCAGCAGGAAGGGCGTGGGGTCCAGCGTGATGGTCATGCCGACGCGGAACAGCGACGGCTCGTACTTCGCGCCGGAGACCTTTTTGCGGATGATGTTGGCGGCGGTGCCCAGTGGAGACCGGTTCATGGACGAGCTTCCCTGTGTGGGGGCGGAGCGGCGGCGCAGCGCGTAGAAGGCATAGCCGCCGGCCCCGACGAGCAGCAGCAGAACGACGACCGAACCGAAGCCGATGCCACCGGACTCTTGCGCCTGTTCCCGGGCGGCCCGCGCGTCGGTCGCGGATCTGGCCGTGTCAGCCTGCGCGACTTCCTTCGGGACGCCGGGCGGCAAGTAATTGGGATCGCGCGGCTGGTTTTCCTGCTCCCGCAGCCGCGCGTCCAGGTCGTCGAGGCGGCGGCGCAGCTCCGGGTCGTCCTGGGCTCGGCGCTCGGCCTCGGCGCGCCATTGCCCGTAACCCGGGTCGCCCTGATGGTTGTGGAACCACTCCGCGTAGCCCGGACGGGTGAGGTTATCGAGCAGGAACCAGAGGAACAGCCCGTCCCACACGCCGAAGCGCGGCGCGCTGCGGTAGGCCCAGCCCGGCGCCGTCCAGCCCCCGTACCAGCCGCCTGGCGCGTAAGGCCTGCTCGGCGCGTAGCTACCGCCCGATCGGCGCGAACCCCAGCCGGAATTCCAGTTGCCGCTCCATCCTCCGCCCCAACCGGAATCGCCGCTGGGCCGCTGGGCCGTGCTCGGCGGCGGGGCCGTGACCGGCGGCGTGCGTTCCCGCTGTTGCCGCGCACGGTATTGTTGCAGCGCATCCCCGCTCGACCGGCGGGAGAGCGAAAGGTCGCTGCCTCCCTGCGGCGCGGTGCTGGGCGAGCCGTAGGACGGCGGCGCGCTGGGCCGCGCGTAACCCCCGCTCGACCCTCCGCTCGTGGACGGCCGGCTGTAGCCGCCGACGGACGGCACGCGGGAGGGGCTGGACGGCCCCGTCGAAAAGGACGGCGTGCGCGAGGGCCGGCTGTAGCCCCCGCTGAAACCGCGGCTGCGGCTGCCGGCGCGCGCTTCCGCCTCGCCCGGCCACGCGACGACCGCGCCGCCGACGGCAACGGAGAACGCCGCCGCGGGCAAGCCGGACAGTGCCGGTACGGGCGCCAATGGCGCCACAGGCGCGAGCGTCAGCAGAACGCTGAGCAGAGAGGCGAGAATCCGGTGTCGGAAGGGCATGGGGGCCGATTTCGGATGGGAGGTCTTCATCGAAAACGCCACCGGAGCGCCTTTGGTTCGCAGTGGGCCCTATTTGGAAGCGCGACCTGTACCGTTCAAGGGAGCCTTCCGTCAAGGCCGGCGAACAGTGAGGACCTGCGGCTTCATTGCAAAGGCGATGTGATCGCCAGGAAATCGCACCGCCCGCACAGGGCCGTCCGGAGCAAGTTGTAATACCACTTCTATGGCACTGGACTGAAAACCGCGCAGAGAATCGCGCGTTAACTTGACGATTCCAAAGCGGCGACGTAAGACATCTGCGTTCCGCGGTGGATCCTTCCGCGAAGAGGGGTCGGCGGCGTGGGATGCGCACTTGCTCTTCCATTTTTTGTCCCTGGACATGCCCTGTTCCGGGACAGTGCCGGCCAGTAACCGGCCAATGCGAAGCTGACGGTCGCCCGAAGAACCGGAGCAACGGTTGCGGCATCCCAAGTCGGGGGGAACGAAGACGTATGAAAAACCTTGGATGAGAGGATCGAACCGTGCTTGAAGCTTACCGCCAGCATGTCGCTGAGCGTGCCGCGCTCGGAATTCCGCCCCTGCCGCTTTCGGCCAAGCAGACCGAGGAGCTGGTCGACCTCCTGCTCAATCCCCCCAAGGGCGAAGAAGATTTCCTGGTCGACCTGATCACCCACCGCGTCCCGGCGGGCGTGGACGACGCCGCCAAGGTGAAGGCCGCCTTCCTGGCCTCGCTCGCCCAGGGCAAGGAGTCGTCGCCGCTGATCTCCCGCGTCAAGGCGACGGAACTGCTGGGCACCATGCTCGGCGGCTTCAACATCAAGCCGCTGATCGACCTTCTGGAGGATGCGGAGTGCGGCGAGGCCGCCGCCGCCGGCCTGAAGACCACGCTCCTGATGTTCGACTACTTCCACGACGTCAAGGAACTGGCCGACAAGGGCAACGCCCACGCCAAGGCCGTGCTCCAGTCCTGGGCCGACGCGGAGTGGTTCACGTCGCGTCCGGAGGTTCCGGCCAGCCTGACGCTGACCATCTTCAAGGTTTCCGGCGAGACCAACACCGACGACCTGTCGCCGGCCCCGGACGCCTGGTCGCGCCCGGACATCCCGCTGCACGCGCTGGCCATGCTGAAGAACCCGCGCCCCGGCATCGAGCCGGAGGAAGCCGGCGTCCGCGGCCCGATCAAGCAGCTTGAGGATCTCAAGGCGAAGGGCAACCTCGTCGCCTATGTCGGCGACGTGGTCGGCACCGGTTCCTCGCGCAAGTCGGCCACCAACTCCGTGCTGTGGTGGACGGGCGAGGATATCCCCTACGTCCCGAACAAGCGTTTCGGCGGCGTGTGCCTGGGTTCCAAGATCGCCCCGATCTTCTACAACACCATGGAAGACGCCGGCGCCCTGCCGATCGAACTCGACGTTTCCAAGATGGAGACGGGCGACGTGGTCGAGCTGCGCCCGTATGAGGGCAAGGCCCTGAAGAACGGCGAGGTGATCGCCGAATTCACGGTCAAGTCCGACGTGATCTTCGACGAGGTCCGCGCCGGCGGCCGCATTCCGCTGATCATCGGCCGCGGCCTGACCGGCCGTGCGCGCGAGGCGCTGGGCCTGGCCCCGTCGACCCTGTTCCGCATGCCGTCCTCCCCGGCCGACAGCGGCAAGGGCTTCTCGCTGGCCCAGAAGATGGTCGGCCGCGCCTGCGGTCTGCCGGAGGGCAAGGGCGTCCGTCCGGGCACCTATTGCGAGCCGAAGATGACCACGGTGGGTTCGCAGGACACCACCGGCCCGATGACCCGCGACGAGCTGAAGGATCTGGCCTGCCTCGGCTTCTCCGCCGATCTGGTCATGCAGT
>JAEZPL010000418.1 GCA_023413605.1 Pseudomonadota bacterium | reverse complement strand
CGCGCCACGCGGCGTCCTGCCATTCGGGCAGTTCCGGCACGTCGTTCAGCATGGCGCGCACGGCCTTGCGCAAGGTCTTGGCCGGCAGACCGGCGGTCATCGGATAGACCGGCTCCACCGCCTCGATCTCGTCCTTGGATTCCAGCGGGACCACGGCGTCGGGGTGGGTGATCTGCGGCGTGTCGTGGAACCACTCCACCTTGCCCGCCACCACCACCGTCTTGCCGGTCGGAAGCTGCCGTTCCAGCCAGTCGCCCTTCACATGGAAATAGATCAGCTCCAGAACCCCGGTTTCGTCGGTGCAGCGGACCTTGTAGGGATGGCGCGGATTGACCGGAGCCGCGTGCGAATCGACGCGCACGGTCAACGTCGCGATGCGTCCGTTGGGCGCCTGGGCGATCTTCGGCGAAAAGCGCCGGTCGATGATGCCCGACGGCAGGTGCCACAGCAGGTCGACGACATGCTCGCCGGCCAGCTTCTCGACCAGCTTGCCCAGACGGGGGCCAAGGCCGGGAAGCACGGTCACCGGCTTGAACAGGGGAAAGAGGACGACGGGACGCACGGGAGGTTTGGTCTCGCGGGGGATACGGGGCCGGACCCCATTCATACCGAAAGCGTTTGATGGCTTCCATCAAACGCTTTCGGTTCAAACCCGACAGCACATGGCGCAGCCATGTGCGAAAGGGTGACACGGCCGGAGGGCTCCGCGTCAAGGGTGGCGGCACCTTGGCCGCGGTGGAAAATCTTGTTGCAGCGTCTGGAAGGCAAAAAGAAACGGCGGGGCGTGAAGGTGCGGGGAAGCCGGGGGGCGGGGGACGCCAAACCCTATAGCTTTTTTCCTTCACGCTCCGCCGCAGTTGCCGATCCGGCGGGTATGCGGGAGAGAGACCGGATCGGTGTGGCCGGCGGCGGGAACCGCCGGTGGATCACTCACCAAATAACAAAGCTCTGCAATGGGGGGTTTATAGCGGCCGGCGGCTGTCCGCACCGTTGCGGGAACATGAAATCCCGTTCATGGTCCAACGGAATCCGACGCAAATTCCGTCCCAAATGGAAAGGGGCCCCGCAGGGCCCCTATTTGGATAGCGTGTGGATCACACAACCCGGAAGTTCTTGAACTGCCAGGGATCGTCCAGGTCCACGTCTTCCGGGAACAGGCGGTTCCGGTCCTGCAGCGGCGTCCAGTCGCCATAGGCGCCGACCACATCGCCGAGATACGGGGCGCAGATTTCCAGCACGCGCTGGAAATCCATCTCGTCCGGCTCGACGATGCCGCGGTTGGGGTTTTCCAGCGCCCAGACGATGCCGGCCAGCACCGACACGCACACCTGCAGCGAGGTGGCGTTGTTGTAGGGGACCAGTTTGCGCGCCGTTTCGATGGACAGGCGGGAGCCGTACCAATAGGCGCCCTTCTTGTGGCCCATCAGCAGGACGCCCAGCTCGTCGATGCCGCTGACGATCTCGTCCATCATCAGGCGCTTTTCGTTCTGGATGTACCAGTTCTTGCCGGCCAGCTCGTGCACCGACTTCACCGCGTCGTCGCAGGGGTGATAGGCGTAGTGCACCGTCGGCCGGTAGCTGACATGGCCGCCCTGACGGATGGTGTAGTAGTCGGCGATGGAGATCGACTCGCTGTGCGTGATCAGGAAGCCGTGGAACGGACCTTCCAGCGGCGTCCAGGTGCGCACGCGGGTGGAGGCGCCGGGTCGCATCAGATAGATGGCCGCGTCGGAGCCGAATTCGTGCTTCCGGCCATCCGCCGGCAGCGCCTTCTCGTGCGTGCCCCAGCCGAGTTCGGCCGGCTGGCAGCCCTCGCCCACGAAGCCGTCGATGGACCAGGTGTTCACGAACTCCCCGACCTTCTTCGGCACGTTGGAGACCTGGGTGTCGCGCTCCGCGATGTGGATGACCTTGACGCCGAGCTGGCTGGCGAGCGACGCCCAGCCCTCGCGGTCCTTCGGCGTCTGCACGGCGACGCCGGTGTCCTGAGCGACGTTCAGCAGCGCCTGCTTCACGAAATGCGACACCAGACCGGGGTTGGCGCCGTGGGTGATCACGGCCGTCGGCCCGCCTTCGAAGGCGGCACGATGCGCCAGCGCCGATTCGCGCAACGCGTAGTTGGAGCGCAGGCTGGGGCTCAGCGACGGATCGGTGTAGCCGCCGGCCCAAGGCTCGATGCAGGTGTCCAGGTAGAAGGCGCCGACCTTGTGGCAGAACTCGAACAGCGCGATGGACGAGACGTCGACCGACAGGTTCACCAGGAAATCGCCCTTGCCCAGCATGGGCTCCAGAACCTGGGCGTAGTTCTCCCGGGTCAGCGGCAGGTTGATGAACTTGACGCCGAACTCATCCGCTTCGCCATGGCCACGCTCCTCGGCGGTCACGATGGTGATCTGGTCCTTCGTGATGCCGATGTGGCGCAGGATCAGGGGCAACACTCCCTGGCCAATCGATCCGAAGCCGACAATGACCATGCGGCCGGTGAAAGTGAGGTGCTTGGTGTCCAGGGTCATGACGATGGTCCCCCGAGGCTGGCGAGTCAAAACCACGACCCGATGACCCCGCTCCTCTTCAAGGGCAGCGTGGGTCATCGAGCCAACGATTGTTTACGGTTATTTTCTCAGGATATCCACAGCTTTCCCGCGCCGCATCGCGGGGTGCGTGGTACTTAGGCGACGCAGGACTTCAGTTCGTAGCCCGGCGTTTCCAAAAGGGGCGGGTCGGAAACCTCCACCACGCGGGCGTGGTCGAAGCCGTTGAAGGCCGTGCGCAGGCAGGAGCCGTAGGCGCCCAGTTGCCCCAGTTCGATCCAGTCGCCGGCCTGGATGTCGGCCGGCAGGTGGAACGGGCCGTTCATCTTGTCCGCGCTGTCGCAGGTCGGGCCGTAGAAGGAAAAGGCCTCCAGCGACGCGTCCGCCATGGGCGCGAAGGGACGGATCATCCGGGCCGGGAAACGGAAGCCGGGCACGCCGGCGTCCGACAGGGCACCGTAGACGCCGTCGTTGATGAACAGTTCCGAACCGCGGCGCTTGACGACCTGCACCACCAGCGACACGCCGGGTGCGACCAGGGCGCGGCCCGGCTCGCACCACACGCGGCAATGCGCCGGCAGGTTGAGCTTCGCCACGCCGCGGGCGATCGCCTCCATGAAGTCGCCGAGCGGCGGCGGGGTGACGCCGGGATAGGACACCGGGAATCCGCCGCCCACGTCCAGCACGTCGATCACCACGCCGGACTCCGCGATGATGCGGCCGGCCAGATCCAGCGCCCGCTCGTAGGCGGCCGGGTCCAGCATCTGCGAGCCGACGTGGAACGACACGCCGACCTTCGGGGCCACCATGCGCACGGCGCGCAGAAGCTCCACGGCCTCGGCCGCCGGAGCGCCGAACTTGCCGGACAGGTCGTAGACGGCGTTGCCCTTCGGCAACGCCAGCCGCACCACGAGGCCCAGATCCTGGGCGTCGCCCGTCTCCTCAAGGATCTTCCGAAGCTCCTCCATGCTGTCCAGCACGAAGTCGCGCACGCCGTACTGCTGGTAGGCGGTGCGGATCGCCTCGCGGCCCTTGACCGGGTGCATGTAGTGCAGCACCGCGTCCGGGAACATCTGGCGGATCAGGCGGATTTCACCCGGCGACGCGACGTCGAAGTGGCGAACGCCGCCATCCCACAGCGCGCGCAGCACCGCCGGTTCCGGGTTGCACTTCACGGCGTACAGCACGTCCCCGGCCACCGCCTTGTCGAAAGCGGCGACGAAGCTGGCGGCGGTGTCCTTCAGCACGCCCGGGCGGATGCAGTGCATCGGCTCCTCCGGGCGGGTCATGGCGACCGCCTGATGCACGGACGAACGGCCGGTCGCGGCGACGGAGGAAGCCGCGACGGACACGCCTCGGCGGAGCGGGGCGACGGCGGAACGGGAACGGATGAAGCCCATGGCGCACTCCTAACCCTGGACCGGCCTTGCAAGGCGGTCCAGCGAATGGACGGGAAGCCGGCGCGGCGCTGTCGAGGGCCGGCGTCCAGACTTCGGGTTTTCAGGGAAAGGCGACGGTGAAAAGCCGGGTCGCGCGCTCACGCGGGCGAATCGCTCCTCGTGTCAAAAGCGTCGATGTCCGGCTAGGGGCTACCGTCTGAGAGCCCTGCCGTGGAGAGCCAACATGCCTACCTCCCTCTCGGGACCGGCCCACTGTATGACCGGTTCTGCCAAAAAGGACGCGGTACGTCGTTGCATAACCACAGAGGGCCATTGGCACGTGCGAGTGCGTCGTGTGCGATGAATTACGCTTTTCGGACGGGGATTCAAGTGATTTTTTATGGTCCCCCCGCAGGGCGGAGGTGTCGCCACCGCATGCGGCGCGCGGCAACGTCGTCCAGCGTCGGCCCCGGTTCCTGCAACTGCCTCCTGCAACGGCCGGGGCCACGGCTACTGCGGCCTACCCTCTCCGGCGGCGGTGAAGGCTTCGCGGTCGGGCCCCAGCAGATGGTCCATCAGCCAGAAGCGCAGGAAGTCGCGAATCGCGACACCCGGATCCAGCCGCCCCGCCCCGATCTCCTGCCGGATGCGGGCGAACTGGGCCGCCAGTTCCTGATGGTGCGCGCGGTGCGCCACGAAGCGGCTGAGGCACACCCGGCGCAACACGCCTTCCTCCATCGCGAAATGGGCGTGCACGTGGTCCTGCATCAATTCCAGCAGGTCCAGAACCTCGGTATCCGAACCGCCGGCCGCGCACAGCCGATGGGCCTCGTTCAGGCATTCGACAAGCTGGCGGTGCTGGGCGTCGAGCGGGCCGATGCCGACGTCGAAGCCCGGCTCCCACCGGATCAGCGTTTGCCCGCCCCTGGGGACGGAGGCATCACGGACCAGCGCCATGTATTCGCTGTCGTGGCGGATCTCGTGACGGCACAGGGCCGCGTCCAGCGTGCCCGCGACCGTGCAGAGAAAATCGTTGGTGACCTCGCATTCCCGCACATAGTCCACCAGCCGGCCGATCTGTTCGTCGAGTTGGGCGTGATGGTGCGCGTGCTCCGCCCATTTCGGGAAGCCCGCGGCGCGGATGATGACCTCCTCATGGTCGAAATGTGCGCGCATTTCGTCCATGAAGGCATTGAAATGCGGAATGACCACCGTCTGCGGCGCACCGCTTGCGCACTGGCGGCGGATGATGCCGACCCGCTCCATGAGGGCCGCGTGGGTGACGTCGATGAAGCCGTTGCCGGTGCGCGGAACGGTGTGGCCGTCCGTGGTCATGCCCCTCTCCGAAACCGCGACGGCTGCCCGGCAGCCGGTGGCCGGCAGCCGGACGCTCGCCGAGCGTTGACTCGGCGGGCTTGTAGCAGCGAACGGAATTTCCCGCAACCCGATGCGACCAAAAGATACAGGCCGAAAGTAATAGACCTCCCGCCTATGGGGTGTGACCTTCGAATGTGGGGAAGCGATCGGCGATGACGTCACCGGTGGGCACCGCGACCCAGCCGTCCGGCCGCGTGAAGAAGCGTATGGCAGTGAAATACGGGTCCGGCCCCATGTCGAACCAGTGCTTGAGCCCGGCCGGAATGCTCAGCAGGTCGCCCTGCTCGCAGACGATGCGGT
>JAEZPL010000383.1 GCA_023413605.1 Pseudomonadota bacterium | reverse complement strand
CGACGCCGACCGCCCCCGCCGCGTTGTCGCCGGCCCCCGCCGCGACGATGGCGCCGGCCGGAACGCCCCAGTCCGCCGCGACCTCCGCCCGCAGCGTGCCGGTGGGCTGCGAGCCTTCGAACAGGCGCGGCATGTGGGATTCGGTGAGGCCCGTCGCCTCCAGCATGGCGGGCGACCACGCGCGGGCGCCGACGTCGAGCCACAGCGTGCCGGCGGAATCCGACAGGTCCGACGCGTGGTCGCCGGTCATGCGCAGGCGCAGGTAATCCTTGGGCAGCAGCACCTTGGCGGTGTTCGCGAAGACCGCCGGCTCATGCGCCGCGACCCACAGCAGCTTGGGCGCCGTGAAACCGGGCATGGCGCGGTTGCCGGTGATGGAGCGCAGGTCCGGCACGCGCCGTTCCAACTCCGCGCACTCCGCCCCGCTGCGCCCGTCGTTCCACAGGATCGCGGGGCGGAGAACGCGGTCGCTGCGGTCGAGCAGGGTGGCCCCGTGCATCTGCCCCGACAGCCCGATGGCCCGCACGGAGGCCATGGCCTGGGGGTGTGCCTTTCGGAGATCGGAGATGGCGCGGTTGGCGGCGGTCCACCAATCCTCCGGGTCCTGCTCCGACCACAGCGGATGTGGGCGGTGGACCACCAGCGGAGCCGTGGCTTGAGCGATGAGGGTTTGGGCGTCGTCGATCAGGACCGCCTTCACACCCGAGGTGCCGAGGTCGATGCCGAGATGCATGGAGGACTCCCGTTCAATCCTCCCTCCCCCGCCCTGGGGGAGGGGCTTACACCACCCGGTTCACCAGATTCTCCAGCATCTCCTGCCGGCCGGACCGCGGCTTCGGGTCCAGCCCGAGTCCCGCATTGGCAGCCGCCGCCAAGTCCATGCCGTCGAGCAAATCCTGCCCCAGCGGTTCGTTCCATCCGCTGTATCGCTCCTCGACAAACCGCCGCAGCCGGCCGTCCTCGACCAGCTTGGCGGCGGACAGAAGGGCGTGGGCCAGCGTATCGATGCCGCCGACGTGGGCGTGCAGGAGGTCGTCGGGCTCGATGCTCTGGCGGCGGATCTTGGCGTCGAAGTTGAAGCCGCCGGTGGTGAAGCCGCCGGCCTCCAGAATGCGGGAGAGCGGCAGCGCGAGGTCGGCCGCGTCGTTGGGAAACTGGTCGGTATCCCAGCCGTTCTGCGGGTCGCCGCGGTTCATGTCGATGGAGCCGAAGACGCCCAGCGCCAGGGCGGTCGCCACCTCATGCTCGAAGCTGTGGCCGGCCAGCGTGGCGTGGTTGACCTCGATGTTCACGCGGACCTGGTCCTCCAGCCCGTAACGCTTCAGGAAGCCGTAGACGGTCGCCACGTCGTGGTCATACTGGTGCTTGGTCGGCTCCATGGGCTTCGGCTCGATCAGGATCGTGCCCGGGAAGCCGATGCGGTGCTTGTGCTCCACCACCATGGAGAGGAAGCGGCCAAGCTGGTCCAGTTCCCGCCGCAGGTCGGTGTTCAGCAGCGTGTCGTAGCCCTCGCGCCCGCCCCACAGGACGTAGTTCACGCCGCCCAGCCGGTGCGTCGCCTCCAGCGCGTCGCGGACCTGGGCCGCGGCGCAGGCGAACACCTCCGGGTCCGGGTTGGTGGCGGCGCCGGCCATGTAGCGGGGATGGGAGAACAGGTTGGCGGTGCCCCACAGCAGCTTGACGCCGGTGCGCTCCATGTGCGACTGCGCGGCCCCGGTCATGCGGGCGAAGGCGGCCTGCGTTTCCCGCAGGGACCCCAGTTCCGGCGCGATGTCGCGGTCGTGGAAGGTGTAGAAGGGCACGCCCAGCGTTTCGAACAACTCGAACGCGGCGGCCATCTTCAGCTCCGCCATCGCCATCGGGTCGCCCGGTTGCATCCAGGGGCGGTCGATGGTTCCGGCCCCGAAAGGATCGCTGCCGGGCCAGCAGAAGCTGTGCCAGTAGCAGACGGCGATGCGCAGATGGTCGGCCATCCGCTTGCCCATGACCACGCGGTCGGCGTCGTACCAGCGGTAGGCCAGCGGATTGTCGCTGTCCGGCCCTTCGTAACGGACCCGGTCCGTTCCGGTGAAGTAACGGTCGGTCATAGCCGGTCCTTTCAAAGGGTGACCCAGGCCGCACCCTGGCGGCTCGATTCCACGGCGGCGTGGATAAAGCGCACGCCCCGCACGCCGTCCTGAACGGTGGGGACCAGCCGCGCCTGAGGATCGGGTTCACCCCAGCCGAGGCGTGCGCCGATCAGATCGGCGGTGTCGCGGTACAACTGGGCGAAGCCTTCCAGATAGCCTTCCGGGTGGCCGGACGGGATGCGCGTGGCGTGCCCCGCGGCGGGGTTGGCGCCCGGACCGCCCCGCGTGATGATGCGCGGCGGCTCTCCGAAGGGGCTGAAGCGCAGGTGGTTCGGCTGCTCCTGGAACCATTCCAGCCCGCCCTTGTCGCCGTAGACGCGCAGGCGCAGGCCGTTTTCGTGGCCGGGCGCCACCTGGCTGGCCCACAGCATGCCCTTGGCCCCGTTGTCGTAGCGCAGCATCATGTGCGCGTTGTCGTCCAGACGCCGCCCTTCCACGAAGCTGGTCAGGTCGGCGGCGAGGCCGGTGCAGCGCAGCCCGGTGACGAATTCCGCCAGTTGGAAGGCGTGCGTGCCAATGTCGACGACGCAGCCGGCGATGCCGCTCTGCGCCGGGTCGGTGCGCCACGCCGCCTGCTTCTGGCCGGAATCCTCCAGCCGGGTCGTCAGCCAGTCCTGCGGGTATTCGACCTGCACGACGCGGATGCGGCCAAGCTCGCCGGCCTCCACCATGGCGCGGGCCTGCCGCACCATGGGATAGCCCGTGTAGTTGTGGGTCAGCGCGAAGACGAGCCCGGTGCGCTCCACCGTCGCGGCGAGGTCTTCGGCATCCTCGATGGTGGTGGTCATAGGCTTGTCGCAGATGACATGGATGCCGGCCTCCAGGAAGGCCTTGGCGGCGGGGTGGTGCATGTGGTTGGGCGTGACGATGGCGACCGCGTCGATGCGGTCGTCCCGCGCCGCCTCGGCCTGCGCCATCTCGGCGAAGCTGGCGTAGCAGCGGTCGGGGGCGAGGAACAGGTCGACGCCGCTGGCCCGCGCCCGCTCGGGGTCGGAGGACAGCGCGCCCGCCACCAGCTCATACCGGTCGTCCAGCCGGGCGGCGATGCGGTGCACGGCCCCGATGAAGGCGCCGCGCCCGCCGCCGACCATGCCCAGCCGCAGCCGGCGCTGCGGCCCGGATGCCGCATTCCCTTCAATGGTCATGTCGGTTCTCCCTCAGCCGATGCCGAGCATGCGGCGGTTGGCCTCCAGGTCGGTCCCGGTGCCGGCGAAGTCGTCGAACGCCTTTTCGGTGGTGCGGATGATGTGCGCTTCGATAAAGCGGGCACCCTCCGCCGCGCCCTGCTCCGGGTGCTTCATGCAGCATTCCCACTCCATCACCGCCCAGCCGTCGAAGCCGTACTGGGTCAACTTGGAGAAGATGCCGCTGAAATCGACCTGCCCGTCGCCCAGCGAGCGGAAGCGCCCGGCGCGGTCGATCCAAGGCTGGTAGCCGGAATAGACGCCCTGGCGCGGCGACGGGTTGAACTCCGCGTCCTTGACGTGGAACATCTTGATGCGCGGGTGATAGACGTCGATGAAGCCCAGATAGTCGAGCTGCTGAAGCACGAAGTGGCTGGGATCGTAGAGGATGTTGCAGCGCGGGTGATTGCCCAGGCGCTCCAGGAACATGTCGAAGGTCGCGCCGTCGAACAGGTCCTCGCCGGGGTGGATTTCATAGCAGACATCCACGCCGGCTGCGTCGAAGGCGTCCAGGATGGGGCGCCAGCGCTTCGCCAGTTCGTCGAAGGCGGTGTCGATCAGCCCCGCCGGCCGCTGTGGCCAGGGATAGACGAAGGGCCAGGCGAGCGCGCCGGAGAAGGTGACGTGCGCGGTCAGGCCCAGGTTGGCCGAGGCTTTCGCCGCCATCATCAGTTGGTTCACCGCCCATTCCTGGCGCGCTTTCGGGTTCCCGCGCACCTCCGGCGCCGCGAAGCCGTCGAACGCCTCGTCATAGGCCGGGTGCACGGCGACGAGCTGGCCTTGCAGATGGGTCGAGAGTTCTGTGACCTGCACGCCGGCCTCCGCCAGGACGCCCTTCACCTCGTCGCAATAGGTCTTGCTCTCCGCCGCCTTGGCGAGGTCGAACAGGCGCCCGTCCCAGGAGGGGATCTGCACGCCCTTGAAGCCCAGCCCGGCGGCCCAGCGGCCAATCTCGGACAGGCTGTTGAAGGGGGCTTCATCGCCAGCGAACTGGGCCAGGAAGATCGCCGGGCCCTTGATGGTTTTCATGGCCTATTCCTCCCGATGCGTTGTTGTTGCGTGCCCCCACCCCGACCCAACCCCCCGGGGCGGGGGGGGGGGGGTGGGGGGGT
>JAEZPL010000315.1 GCA_023413605.1 Pseudomonadota bacterium | reverse complement strand
GCGGCGTGCCGATCTGCTCCGCGACTCCGTGGTTCATGACCAGGATGCGGTCGGCCAGCGTCATCGCCTCCACCTGATCGTGCGTCACATAGAGGCTGGTGATGCCCAGCCGGTCCTGAAGCCGCTTGATCTCCACCCGCATCTGCGTGCGCAGCTTGGCGTCCAGGTTCGACAGCGGCTCGTCGAACAGGAAGGCCGCGGGCTCGCGCACGATGGCGCGGCCCATGGCGACGCGCTGGCGCTGGCCGCCGGACAGCTGGCTCGGGCGGCGGTCCAGGAAGCGGTTCAGCTCCAGGATCTCAGCCGCCCTGGCGACCCGCGCCTGGATCTCCGACTTCGGAAGGCCGCGGATCTTCAGGCCGTAGGCCATGTTGTCGAACACGCTCATGTGCGGGTAGAGCGCGTAATTCTGGAACACCATGGCGATGTCGCGGTCCTTGGGCTCCAGCCCGTTGACCACCCGCCCGCCGATGGCGATGGCGCCGCCCGTGATGCTCTCCAGCCCCGCCACCATGCGCAGCAGCGTGGACTTGCCGCAGCCCGACGGGCCCAGCAGCACCAGGAATTCCCCGTCCGCGATGGCAATGTCGATGCCCTTGATCGCCTCGACGGAACCGTAGGACTTGCGGACCTGATTCAGTTCGACCGTTGCCATTTGCGTTACTTCTCGCCCATTACTTTTCGCTGTCCACAAGGCCTTTGACGAACCACCGCTGCATCAGCACCACCACCGCGACGGGCGGCAGCATGGCGAGCACGGTGGTGGCCATGATGATGTTCCAGTCGGTCGCGGCCTCGCCGTTGCCGATCATCTTGGTGATGCCGATGACCACGGTTTCCATGGTGCCGCTGTTGGTGACCAGCAACGGCCACAGATACTGGTTCCAGCCGTAGATGAAGAGAATGACGAAGAGTGCGGCGATGTTCGTGCGCGACAACGGCAGCACCACGTCGATGAAGAAGCGCAACGCGCCGGCCCCGTCGATCTTCGCGGCCTCCACCAGCTCGTCCGGGATGGTCAGGAAGAACTGCCGGAACAGCAGCGTCGCCGTGGCGGACGCGATCAGCGGAATGGTCAGCCCGGCGTAGGTGTCGATCAGGCCCAGGTTCGCCACGACCTCGTAGGTGGGGATGATGCGCACCTCCACCGGCAGCATCAGCGTGATGAAGATCAGCCAGAAGAAGGCCATCCGCAGCGGAAAGCGGAAGAAGGCCACGGCGTAGGCCGACAGGATGGAGATGGCGATCTTTCCCAACGCGATGACCATCGCCATGATCAGGCTGTTCCACATCATGATCCGCACGGGCGTGTGCATGATGCGGGTGCCCTGGCTTTCGTTCCAGGCGGCGTTGTAGTTGGCCCAAGCCTCCCCGCCCGGCGTCAGCGGCAGGTTGCCGCGCCCGATGGTGGCGGCGTCCCAGGTGGAGCCGATCAGCGTCATGTAGATGGGAAAGGCGAAGACCAGCACGCCCAGCATCAGGATCGCGTGCGGGACCAGATCCATCAGGCTCCGCCGGCGTCCGGTGCTCCGGTCGAAGGTGCTCTCGTCGGTTGTCATGAGTAATGCACCTTGCGCTCGACGAAGCGGAACTGGATGGCGGTCAGGCCGATCACGATCACCATCAGGATGACCGACTGGGCCGAGGAGGCCCCCAGGTCGTGGTTGACCACGCCGTCCTGGTAGACGCGGAAGATCAGCGTCTCCGTCGCGCGGCCGGGGCCGCCGTGGGTCAGCGCGTGGATCGTGCCGAAGGTCTCGAAGAAGGCGTAGACGATGTCCACCACCAGCAGGAAGAAGGTCGTCGGCGACAGCAGAGGGAAGGTGATGGTCCAGAAGCGGCGCACGGCGCTCGCCCCGTCGATGCTCGCGGCCTCAAGGACGGAGCGCGGGATGGCCTGCAAGCCCGCCAGGAAGAAGATGAAGTTGTAGGAGACCTGCTTCCAGCTGGCCGCCAGGATGACCATCGTCAGCGCCTGGGTGTCGTTCAGCCGGTAGTCCCAGTTGAAGCCCAGGTCGTTCAGCGCGCGGCCGAGGACGCCGATCTCCGGGTTGAAGATGAACATCCACAGCACCGCCGCCACGGCGGGCGCCAGCGCGTAGGGCCAGATCAGCAGCGTCTTGTAGGCGCCGGCCCCCTTGATCTTCGAATCCGCCAGCACGGCAAGCCCAAGCGCCACCCCCAGCGACAGCAGCGTGACCGATCCGCTGAAGATCAGCGTGATGCGCAGCGTGTCGATGTAGGCGGGGTCGGTGAGGACGGCCTCGAAATTCTCGAACCAGACGAACTGGGAGCGCAGGCCGAAGGCATCCTGCAGGTGCACGGACTGCCAGATGGCCTGGGCCGCCGGCCAGATGAAGAAGATGAGCGTCACCGCCACCTGCGGCGCGAGCAGCAGGTAGGGCAACGCCTTGTTGTCGAATATGACGCGACGTTGCATGAAGTCCTCAAATCTCCCCGTCCCGGCGCGGGGCTCCGCAGGCCGCAATCACCCACCGTCATTCCCGCCTGCGCGGGAATGACGGTGGGTGATCGTTCGTTGCAAAGCGCCCGAACCGGTACAGGACGGGGGCGTCAGCCCTTGTTGGCGCGCTCGAAGTTGCGCAGCACGGTGTTGCCGCGCTTCACCGCGTTGTCGAGCGCCTGCTGGGCGGTCTGCTGGCCCTGGAAGGCCTTTTCCATCTCTTCCTGGATGATGTTGCGGATCTCCGGCAGGTTGCCGAGCCGCAGGCCCATGGAGTTCTCCGTGGTGGCGGTGCGGGTCAGCTGCTGGGCCGGCACGTCGGCGCCGGGGTTCTTTTCATAGAAGCCGGCCTTCTTCGCCTCCTCGAAGCCCTGGAGGGTGACCGGCACATAGCCCGTGTCCATGTGCCACTTCGCGTCCACCGCGGGCTTGGACAGGTAGGTGAAGAAGTCGGCCACGGCCTTGTACTCGTCCGCCGTGCGCTTGGGCGAGGTCATGGCCCAGAAGGCCGCGCCGCCGATGATGGAGTTCTTCGGCGAATCGATCGCGTCCGGCCAGTAGGGCAGCGGAGCGGCCCCCCAGGCGAACTTCGCCTCCTTCACGATGCGCGCGCGCAGGCCGGAGGACGCCTGCATCATGGCGCACTCGCCCGCCGGGAACAGCGGGTCGGGGCCGTTGTCGCGGCCGGCGTATTTGATCAGCCCTTCCTTCTGAAGGTCGATCAGGGTTTGCAGGTGCTTCACGAAGAACGGGTCGTTGACCTTCAGTTCCGCGTTCAGGCCGCCGAAGCCGTTGGACTGGGTGGCGAAGGGCTTGTTGTGGATGGCGCCCAGCTGCTCGAACTGCGTCCAGGTCGGCCAGGAGAAGGTCATCGGGCAGGCGTAGCCCGCGGCCTTCAGCTTGCGCACCGCGTCGATCACCTCCGGCCAGGTGGCCGGCGCCTTGTCCGGGTTCAGCCCGGCCTTTTGGAAGGCGTCCTTGTTGTAGAAGGTGATGGTGGTGGAGCTGTTGAACGGCAGCGCCATCATCTTCCCGTCCTTGGACGAGTAATAGCCGCGCACCGCCGGAATGTAGGCGTTGGGGTCGAGCGCTCCGCCCGTCTCGCTCAGCAGCTGGTGCACCGGCTTGATGGCCGGGCCGGCGGACAGCATGGTTGCGGTGCCGACCTCGAACATCTGCACGATGTGCGGGGCGTTGCCGGCGCGGAAGGCGGCGATGGCCGCCTGCATCGTTTCCGGATAGTTGCCCTTGAAGGTCGCGTTGACCTGCACCTTGTCCTGGCTGTCGTTGTAGCCCTTCACCACCTGCTCCAACTGGCCGCCGAGCGGCTGCGGCAGGCCGTGCCAGAATTCGATGACGGTCTTCTGCTGGGCGAAGGCGGCGCCGGCAAAGCCGGCGACGAGGGCGAACGCAGCCGTCGAGGCGGCAAGCGTGCGGCGATTCAGCATGGTTTGTCTCTCCCTGTGCCGGTCGGTTGCGACCGGTCGATTGCATCGTTTTGTTGGAATGCAGGGCGCGGGTTGCCGTCCCGCGACGGTCCCTTGAAGATTTGATGACGCCGATCGATTTGCCGCCGCGGGCGGGGAAAACGCGCGCAAACGCTCACGCACCGCACGCACGGATTGTGCACGCAGCGGAAATGGCGGCGGTCGGCTCCAGCGGCCGTGTCTGCATGAAAACCCCTCCCCGACTTTGTACTTCTTTTGCCTGCAAGCCTTATGGAGGGAGGGGGAGGCTGTCAATCAGCCGTATGAAGTAATGGTGGGTATTCAACGCGTTTGCGCCCACAACGCCGAGTCGTCGCGGCACAGGGAGTCGGGCAACGAGGACAGCAGCTGTCCGGCCAGCCCGGCGGACTGCAGCGCGCATGAGGACCGACTCGGAGACGCCAGATACAGCGGCGCGGCCAGCGCAGCCTGCGACGGCCGCGGGTAGAAGGCGATGGGCGGCGGGCAATAGGCGGGCACCGGCCCCGGATTGTAGCCGGGAACGAGCAGGTCCAGGCCGAACCGATAACCGAAGATGCAGCCGCGCCCATCCCAATCGGCCGCCCCGCCGGCCATGAATCCCCAATCACCGCCAACGATGGTCTGCGCCGCCACCGGACCAGCCATGGTCAAGGCACCGGTCACCATGGCCGCTGCAACGGACCGGCGCCAACCGGCCGACAAGGCGCGAGGCATAGCACGAGGCACAGCACGAAACATGGCCCACCTCCATTTCGGAGGCCGCGGCGCGCCCTGCGCCAGGGGCCGTTGGAAAAAGCCCCGCCTCCGACATGGATATGGGTGCACGCGATTCGGCGCGCGTGTCGCCGATGGGCAGTCTCCCCGGTGCAAGCGTGGGCGGTGCTATCCCTTCGTTCGGCCGTCGGGCACCCCGATCGCCGGAATCATACGGCCGGCGCATGAACGCTTCCACGATCGGCCGGCCGTATGACCCTTTCGCACATGGCTGCGCCATATGCTGCCGGGATTGCACCGAAGGCCTTTGATGGAAGCCATCAAAGGCCTTCGGTATCACACCCCCGCGCGGGTGCCCGTGCCGGACAGGCTGTGGGCGATCAGGGACTTCAGGACGATCGGGTCGTAGGGCTTGTGCACCACGTCGAAGCCGGAGCGGTCCACGATCCGCAGGCGGTCGGGGTCGGTGTCGCCGGTGACGATCACGCCGGGGACGCGGCGGCCACAGCGGTCGCGCACGGCGCGGATGGCCTCTATGCCGGTCTCCGGGCCGGTCAGGCGCAGGTCGGACAGGACCAGGTCCGGCGTGGACGGCGTCGCCGCCAGCCGGCTGTAGGCCTCGGTGAGGCTGCGGGAGGGAATGACCTCGTAGCCCCAGCCGCGCAGCAGCAGGCCGATGCCTTCCAGCTGCATGGCGTCGTCCTCGATGACCAGGACGGTGCCGCGGTCGCCGCCGGACCCGACCTCGCCCGTGGACGCATCGTCCTTGTCCTCGTGGCCATCGTCGTCCCGCCCGGCGTCGGCGAGCGGCACGTCCACCGCGAAGACGGAGCCCTTGCCGGGCCGCGAGCGCAGGGTGACGGGCATCCCCAGCAGCGCCGCAAGGCGCCGCGCGATGGCAAGGCCCAGCCCCAACCCCTGCTTGCGGTCGCGGCCGGGATTGCCGAGCTGGTGGAAGTCGTCGAAGATCGCCGCATGGTCGGCCTCGGCGATGCCGATGCCGGTGTCCCACACCTCCACCCGCAGCACGTCGCCGCGACGGCGGGCGGCCAGCAGCACGCCGCCCTTCTCGGTGTAGCGGAAGGCGTTGGACAGCAGCGGGCGCAGCAGCCGTTCCAGCAGGATCGGGTCGGTCGTCACCTCCGCTTCGGCCGGGCGGACGTTGAAGCGCAGGTCCTTGGCCTCCGCCTCCGGCGCGAATTCCTGGAGCAGGCGGCCCAGAGTCTCGTCGATCGGGAAAGTCTGCGGCTGCACCTTCACCAGCCCGGCTTCCAGCGCGGAGACATCCAGCAGGGCGCGCAGAAGGGTTTCGCCCGCGGTGATGGCCTGCTCCAGCTTGTCGCCCAACTCGCGCGAGCCGGGGTCGGTCAGACGGCCCATCAGCAGGTGGTGGAACAGGTGCATCGCCTGGAAGGGCTGGCGCAGGTCGTGGCTGGCGGCGGACAGGAAGCGGCCCTTCGCCGTGCGCGCCTTCTCGGCCTCGACGCGGGCCTGGGCGGCCTCGGCGCGTGCGTGCGCCGCCTCCGCCCGGGCGGCGGACAGCAGGGCCGCGTCGGCGTCGCCGATGGCCGCCACGGCGGTGATGACGCCGTCGGCGTCGCGCACGGGGGTCAGCGTCACCTCGGCCCCCGGCAACAGACCGGGCGTGGCGACCGGGTTGCCGGTGGCGGCGACGCGGCGGAGTTGCGCCTCGATCTGCGGCACGACCGCCGGAGCAATGCCCAGGTCGCCAAGCGGCTTACCTTCCACGGCGTCCGGAAGACAACCGAAGGCGGCAGCGAAGGCCTGGTTGACCACGAGAAGTCGCCCGTCCGGCGCAAGCAGAGCGTGAGCCGCGCCGTTGGCCGAGACCAAAGCTTCCAGCCAGGAAGCACGACTCGTCATATGACTTTCGGGTAGAGTCTTTTGGGTATACTCGGTCACGACTTCACCAGCCCACTCGGGTTAGGATTGCTTTATCTGGCCACTGGGGCTCCGGAGTCAAATGTCACATGCTGAACTCACTTGAGACAAATTCCGTTCGAATGTCCCCGCGCCCGTTTCCTGTGGCCGCTTCCCCGGCCGATCCGTTGGCCCTGCAGGCGCTTGCAGTCTATAAGTAGGTATGATCTTCCGCCGCAAAGCACAAAGCCCTCGCCCGAAAGCTCCACGCGCGCTGGCCGTCGCCGGCCTGCCGGTTCCGCTGGAGCTGCGGGAAAGCGCCCGCGCGCGCCGCATGACCCTGCGCGTGGACGCCGGGCGCGGGCTGATCCAGGTGGTGATTCCCGTCGGCGTGTCGGAGGTGGAGGCACTCCGATTCGTCGGGCGGCACGACGGCTGGGTGCGGGCGCGGCTGGCGGCGCTGCCGCCGGAACTGCCCTTTTCCGACGGCGCGATCGTTCCCTTTCTCGGCACCGATCACGTCATCCGGCACATGCCTGACCTGCGGGGCGCCACACGGCGGGAGAACGGCGCCATCCTGGTGGGCGGCCAGCCGGAGCATGTCGCCCGCCGCGTGCGCGACTTCCTGATGGCCGAGGCGAAGCGCGAACTGGCCGAGCGGTCGCGCGCCAAGGCCGCGCAGATCGGGGCGCGCGTCGCCGCCGTGACCGTGCGCGACACGCGCAGCCGCTGGGGAAGCTGCTCCGCCACCGGGCGGCTGTCCTTCTCCTGGCGCCTGATCCTGACACCGGAGGCCGTGCTGGACTATGTGGTCGGGCACGAGGTGGCGCACCTGCGCGAAATGAACCACTCCCCGCGCTTCTGGGCGCTTTGCGCGCAGCTGACCGCCGACGTGAAAGCGCCGCGGGCGTGGCTGAAAGCCAACGGCGCGCGGCTTTTGCGCTACGGGTGAGTGCCGCCATCCGATGGCTGAAGGAATGGTTTCAGGTGCAATATCCAGGGCGCTGACATAAGAGGACGGGGCGAACGCCTTCCGAGCGCACGCCTTCCTCCAAACCACCAGTCCAGCCCATGCCCCGCCCAGACTCCCTTGCCGTCCGCGTTCTGCTGACCGCGCTCGTCGCCTTCGGCCCGCTGTCCACCGACCTGTACCTGCCCTCGTTGCCGACCCTGGTCACGGTGTTCGGGACGGACATCGCCACCGTGCAATTGACCCTGTCGGTCTTCCTGGTCGGCTTCGCGGTGTCGCAGCTGGTCTATGGGCCGGTGTCGGACCGGTTCGGGCGTCGGCCGGCCCTGCTGGGCGGGATCGCCATCTATCTGGTGGCGAGTGCGGCCTGCGCGCTGACCGACGACATCGGCGGGCTGATCGTCGCGCGCTTCTTCCAGGCGCTGGGCGCCTGCTGCGGCCCGGTGGTGGCGCGGGCGGTGGTGCGCGACGTGTTCGGTCGCGACCGGGCGGCCACCGTGCTCGCCTACATGGCCATGGCGATGACGCTGGCCCCGGCGGTCGGGCCGGTTCTGGGCGGCGTGATCACGGAGCTGTTCGGCTGGCGCGGCAATTTCCTGCTGCTGACCGGTTTCGCGGTGGTGATCCTGGCCGCCACCTGGACCATGCTGGGCGAGACCAACGCGCACCGCGACGAGAACGCCCTGCGGCCGGGACGCATGGCCGCCAACTACGCCCTGCTGCTGCGCGACCGCGGTTTCCTGGGCTTCATGTTGACGGTGGCCTTCACCTACAGCGGCATTTTCTCCTTCATCTCGGGTTCCAGCTTCGTGCTGATCGGGCGGCTGCACCTGACGCCGGCCCAGTATGGGGCGAGCTTCGGCGTGGTGGTGCTGGGCTACGCGCTGGGGTCCTTCCTCGCCGGCCGGATGAGCCACCGGAAGGGCGGCCCGTGGATGATCCGCACGGGCACCGCGGTGTCGCTGGCCGGCGGCTTGGCGGGCGCCGGTCTGGCCATGGCCGACGTGGCGCATCTGGCGGCGGTGCTGGCGCCGGTTTTCGTCTTCATGGTCGGGGCCGGGCTGACGCTGCCCAACGCCATGGCCGGCGCGGTCGGGCCGTACCCGATGATGGCGGGGCTTGCCTCCGCGCTCGTCGGCTTCGTCCAGATGTCCGTCGCGGCGGCGATCGGCCTGATGGTCGGCCACATGCACACCGGCACGCAGCTTCCCATGATGGGCGCCATCGGGCTGGTGGCGCTGGGGGCGGCCCTGTCCTACCGCGCGCTGGTCATACGGACCGCCGTATGACCCTTTCGCACATGGCTGTGCCATGTGCTGTCGGGTTTGTACCGAAGGCGTTTGATGGAACCCATCAAACGCCTTCGGTGTCACTCCTCCTCCTCCCCGTTCCTGACATCCCCCGGCAGCCAGCGCATCGCGTAGGTGAACAGCACGGTCACGATCAGGCAGAGCGCCAGCGCCATCCCGGCCAGGACGTAGAAGCCGGCTCCGCAGGCGATGCCCAGCGCGCCGGCCATCCAGATGACCGCCGCGGTGGTGGCGCCGCGCACGCTGGTGCCCGCGCGGATCATGACGCCCGCGCTGATGAAGCCGATGGCCTGGGCCACGCCCTGGATGACGCGGGTGGGATCCATGTTGCCGGAGTCCGTCCGGTAGGCCAGCCCCTCGTACAGTTCCAGCGCCACCAGCGTCGTGACCGCGGCGCTGATGGCGACCAGCGTGTGCGTGCGCAGGCCGGCGGCCTTGCCGCGCACCTCCCGGTCGAGACCCAGCGCCGCCCCGCAGAGCGCCGCGGCGCACAGCCGGAACGCCAAGTCCCCAACCGGTATGGCGGTACTCAAGTCCATGATTTGTCTCCAACTTTTCGGCCCGCCGCGGGGGCTGACACTTTTTTGCGACCCGCCGCATTTTTCTCTTTAAAAGGCCGGCCATTGGATCTATGTAACCGCAACTCGCAAGCGCACGTGCCGCTGGCCCGCCCTCGTCTTTTCGAGATGTGGTTATGCAACGACGTAACGCGTGATCCCCGACCGTCCCTTAAGCAAGGCGGCGACTTGGAGGTTACGATGGTTCATGTTGTTGTGGGTGGGCGCCGGCTCACCCGTCTTCGACTTTTCCCGGTCCTGCCCCACCACGCCAATCGGCGCACGATCAATCGGCAGTCCAGTATGGGCGGCCTGAACGCCTGACCTTTTTTCCGGTCAGCCGCGCTCGGCCGCTCCGTCCCGACTTTTCACAATTTGTCCTGACACCTTCATCTTGCGTCCGGGAGACTGAGATGACCGATAAGATTGCGCGCTTTTTCGAAGAGCAGCGCCCGCAGACGCCTTGCCTCGTCCTCGACCTGGACGTCGTGGAAGCCAACTATCACGACCTGGAGGAAGCCCTCCCGGACGCGAAGATCTTCTACGCCGTGAAGGCCAACCCGGCGCCGGAGATCCTGGGCCTGCTGACCCGCCTGGGTTCGGCCTTCGACACCGCCAGCGTCCCGGAAATCCAGATGGTTCTGGCCGCCGGCTGCACGCCGGAGCGCATCTCCTACGGCAACACCATCAAGAAGGAAGCGGACATCCGCCGCGCCTTCGAGCTGGGCGTGCGCCTGTTCGCCTTCGACAGCGCCGAGGAGCTGGAGAAGATTTCGCGCGCCGCCCCCGGTTCGCGCGTGTTCTGCCGCATCCTGACCTCGGGCGAGGGTGCCGAGTGGCCGCTGTCGCGCAAGTTCGGCTGCGACCTCGCCATGGCGCGCGAGCTGCTGCTGAAGGCCAAGGACATGGACGTCGTGCCCTACGGCGTGTCGTTCCACGTCGGCTCGCAGCAGAAGGACCTGACGCAGTGGGACCACGCCATCTTCCAGGTGGCGCAGCTGTTCCGAGAGCTTGAGGTGCTGGGCGTCGAGCTGGGCATGATCAACCTGGGCGGCGGCTTCCCCACCCGCTACCGCACCGACGTGCCGGAGACCACCGCCTACGGCCAGGCCATCTTCGACAGCCTCCGCACCCATTTCGGCAACCACCTGCCGGAAGCCATCGTGGAGCCGGGCCGCAGCATGGTCGGCAACGCCGGCATCATCGAGAGCGAGGTCGTGCTCGTCTCCCGCAAGTCGGCCAACGACCTGAAGCGCTGGGTCTACCTGGACATCGGCAAGTTCAGCGGTCTGGCCGAGACGATGGACGAGGCCATCCAGTACCCGATCCAGGTGATGGGCGACGACAGCGACGGCGATACGGAAGCGGTCGTGCTGGCCGGTCCGACCTGCGATTCGGCCGACGTGCTGTACGAGCGCGCCGAGTACAAACTGCCGCTGGACCTGAAGCCCGGCGACCGCGTGCGCATCCACGCCACCGGCGCCTACACGACGACCTACTCGGCCGTCTGCTTCAACGGCTTCGCGCCGCTCCAGCAGATCTGCATCTGAACGTCTTCCAAACGAAAAAGCCCTCTTCCTTCGGGAAGGGGGCTTTTTCGTTTGCCGGACAAAGAAATCAAAGACGTCGGTCTGGGCTTGCCCGCAGGCCAAAAAACAAAAGGGCCGCTTCCCCAACGGAAGCGGCCCTTTTTGCCGGTGCAGGCTGCCGGGATGGCATCACGCCTTCCAGAACGGCTTGCTGACTTCGCACTCAACCTCGAACTGGTTGATGCCGATGTCGTGCAGCATCCGGTCGTCGAGACGAGCCAGTTCGCGGCGGGTGATGATGCGCTGGCGCCACAGGGCGAACGTGTCCAGAACCGAGTCCAGAACATGCGCCACCGGCGCAACCGAGGTTGCACGGCCCGCGGGGGCCGAACGCAGAGCGATAGCCATGGTGGTGATCCTACATTTGATGTTGCGAGGGGGTCTTTGAAACCGGCGACCGCGCCCTCGATCCGTGAGAAAGAATATTGCTCATCATTCGTAATCCCACCACCGACAAGTGGGTATGCGAGCTGTGTGCTTTCTCGATAGCTGTCGTAGGAATATCACCGATGCACGGTTTGTAGATCATTGCACATGCTTTAGGCGCCACAAATTGTGCAACACACCAACAATGTAATCCGCGGCCGAAGAAATTTTCAACCCAGAACGCGCGCCAGACGCCCCATCGCTTCCTCCAGCTTGTCGAGCCGGCTGGCGTAGCACAGGCGCAGCGCCCCCTCCCCGCCCTGCCCGAACGCGGCGCCGGGAGCGAGGCCGACGAGCGCTTCGTCGACGATGCGTTTGGCGAGCGCAACGCTGTCCGTCTCCCCCTCCACCTGGAAGAAGGCGTAGAAGGCGCCGGGCGCCGGCTGGACGCGCACACGCGGCAGCGCCGCCAGCGCGCCGCACACGAGATCGCGCGCCTTGCGGCAGCGCTCCACCGTTTCCGCCACCCAGGGCTCGCCCTGTTCGATGGCGGCGAGGCCGGCCATCTGGATGAAGCCGGGCGTGCCGGAGGTGGAATACTGCACGAGGTTCTCCACGACCGGGCCGAGCGCCGCCGGCGTGATCATCCAGCCCAACCGCCAGCCGGTCATCGCCCAGTTCTTGGAGAAGCTGTTGACCACGATCAGCCGGTCGTCCGGTTCCGCGACCTCCAGGAAGGACGGCGCCGCGGTGCGCCCGTCGTAGACAAGCCGGGCGTAGACCTCGTCGGCGATGACCCACAGCCCGCGTTCCCGCGCGAAGGCCATCACGCGGGCCATGTCCTCCGTCGCCATCACCCAACCGGTCGGGTTGCCGGGGGAGTTGACGAAGATCGCCCGCGTGCGCGGCCCGCAGGCGGCGAACAGCGCCTCCAGGTCCAGCGCCCAGCCCTGGTTGCCAAGCGTCATGGGCACCTCAACCGGCACCCCGCCCTGCGTGCGCACGGCCGCCATGACGTTGGGCCAGACGGGGCTGACGACGGCCACCTCGTCGCCGGGATCGACCAGCATCTGCATCGTGTTCATGATCGCCGCCATGCCGGAACTGGTGACGGTGATGCGGTCCACCGGCACGGGAACGCCGTGCACCCGTTCCAGATAGGCGGACAGAGCCTCGCGCAGGTCCGGCAGGCCGCGCTGATAGGTGTAGAAGACGTGCCCGTCGCGGATGGCGCGGTTCGCCGCCTCCCCGATGAAGTCGGGGGTGGGCAGGTCGCCTTCCCCGAACCACAGCGGGATCAGCCCCTCGCGCCCACGGCCATGGTTGGCGACCGCCACGATGGCGCTGGCCGGCAAAGTCTGGATTCCGGGCCGGATGTCGAATGCGGCAGCCATGTCCTTCCCCCCGCGTGCGATGCATCGTTGCGGGAGGCAGTCTATGCGATCACCGGACGGCCGGGGAGAGGGACCATCGCTGGACAGCCGGACGGCGGCGTCATACCTCTGATACCGAAGGCGTTTGATGGCTTCCATCAAACGCCTTCGGTTCAAACCCGGCAGCACGTTGCGTAGCAACGTGCGAAAGGGGCATACGGCCGGCCGAACATGAAGCGTTCATGCGCCGGCCG
>JAEZPL010000302.1 GCA_023413605.1 Pseudomonadota bacterium | reverse complement strand
CCCGCCGCTTGCGCCGAGGCCAACACCTATATGACGGCCCGGTACGATGCGGAGAACGCGAAGGCTCTGAAGCGACTGGTCGCCAAGGGCGCCGTCCTGCGCGCCTTCCCGCGCGACCTGATGGAGCAGGCGCACAAGATCGCCTTCGATCTGTACGACGAGATCTCCAGCACCAACCCGAACTTCAAGACGATCTACGAGAGCTGGAAGCCGTTCCTGGACGAGACCCAGCTCTGGTTCCGTGTCGCCGAACTGCCGTACGACAGCTTCGTCACCACGGCCGGCACCAAGAAGTAAGCCGGACCAGAGAAAAGCCCCTCTCCTTTCGCAGGAGAGGGGCTTTTCCTATGGAGCATTCCCGATTGGTCAGCCCACGTCCTGCTGCGGCATCAACTCGTACTGGCGCTTCACGCCGGGCTGGGCGAGCATGCGGGTGTACCAGGCCTGGATGTTCGGGTACTTGGAGAGGTCGAGGTTCGACTCGTCGATCAGGTCGATCCAGGGAAAGGCGAAGATGTCCGCGATGGTGACGCGGTCGCTCTGGATGAACTCGCGGCCGGACAGGTGCTGGTCGAACTGCGCAAGCCCGCTGGCGGCGGCGGTGTTCAGCCAGGGCAGGGCGTTGGCGTCGCCGTTGAACTTGTGCACGGCGCGGAGCCGCTGGACCGGCAGCAGAACGTCGGCCAGCCAGGACAGCCACTCGGCCAGCTTCAGCTTCTCCCGCTCGTCCCGGCCGCCGAACTTGCCGGTCTTCTCCGCAAGGTAGGTCAGGATCACGCCCGACTCTGAGACGCTGAGGTCGCCGTGGACCAGGGTCGGAACGCGACCGAAACGGTTGATCGCGAAGTAATCCGGGGTCTTCTGCTGGCCGCCGCGCAGGTCGACGTTCCGGTAGGCGAAGGGCTCGCCGGCCATCGACAGGAACAGCACGACACGGGTGGCCGGCTGCGAATTGGCATGGCCGTAGACGGTGTAGGCGGCGGTCACGGTGATGGTCTCCCTCCTTCGGGCGCGCTTCTGCGCGCGGTTGCCCGAACCATGACGGGAAGACCAGCCCGACGCCAGCGCAAATCTTGCGCGTGCAATTCCCTTATGCCTGCCCCTTATGCCGGCAAGGATTGGCCGCCCAGCCGGTCCCACGAGACCCGCGCGGACATCACGGCGTCCCGCAGGTCCGGGTGCCCGGCCAGGATGCGTTGGGCGCGCGGGTCGGCGCTGCGGCACAGCACCAGCGCCGCGGCCTGCCGTTGCGCGGCGTCGTCTGACGTCAGCATCCGTTCCATGTCGTTCAGCAGCGGGCCGGTCGCGTGGCCGCCGATGGCCTGCCAGATGGCCGGACCCGGCATCTGGTCGGATGAGGAGCGCTGGTGGACGAAGTCGTGCAGTTCGTGGGCGAGCACATGGTTCGCCCGACGCTCCAGTCCCTCCACCTCCACCAGCGGGACGCCCAGGAAGATCGCCTTCATGATCAGGCTGTTCCAGGCCGCCTCGTCGAATCGCTCGGCCGGGTAGGGATTGCAGACGGCCAGCGCCTCGAACAGGTCGCGATGGTCGGACCGCGTGGCGGCCGTGGCCCAGTGCAGGTGCCGTTCCGGGTAGGGCAGCAGGGGCAGGCAGCGGTAAAGCGTCGCCGACGTCTCCACGCGGCCGAGCTTCAGCAAGTCCGTCAGCATGTCGGCGTAGGCCTCGCCGTCGCTGTCGTCGTAGCTCAGCAGCAGCACGGCGCGTGCGGCCGTGTCGGCGGACCAGCGGTGCGGGTGCCAGCCGGGGCGGGCCTTGGCCGCGTCCTTCCGGTCCTCCGTGGTCAGCCGCAGGGGCACACGGCCCATGCGCTGGGGAACGGCGGCGAAGGAGGCGAAGAAGGCGCCGTCCGAAGCGCCCTCGTTCACCGTGTCGCGGGCGTTGTCCAGCCAGTCGACCCCGGCCGGGGGCGACACCACCTTCAACCATTGGCGCAGAAGGAACAGGACATGCTGCGTGTCGATTGGATGGTAGGGCTGGACCATGGTCGGAAATCCCTTCGGGGATAAGCGTTCGGTCAACCGCCCGCCGGGCTGAAGGTTCCAAAAGGAGAGGGCGCCGTGCCGCCTCCGACGCACCACCTGTTGTCCGAGGATCGTGGGGATTGGTGGTGGGGGAATTCGTGAGGGAAAGGCGGAGCATGCGCCCGATTGCCGTGTGTGTCCTGATCGCGCTGATGGCGCCCGTGCCGGCCGCGGCGGAGCCGCGCTATGGCATGGCGCTCTACGGCGAACCGAAATACGGGCCGGATTTCAAGCACTTCGACTATGTGAACCCGAACGCGCCGAAGGGTGGCAAGGTGACCCTTCAGGCCATCGGGTCCTTCGACACGCTGAACCCCTTCACGCTGAAGGGCGTGCCGGCGGCCGGCGCGACCATGATCTACGACACGCTGATGGCAAGCTCCGCGGACGAGCCCTTTTCCGAGTACGGGCAACTCGCCGAGACCATCGACGTGCCGGAGGACCGGTCCTGGGTGGCCTTCAGGCTGCGCCCCAACGCCCGCTGGCACGACGGCAAGCCGGTGACGGTGGATGATGTGATTTTCACCTTCCACACGCTGACCGAAAGCCATCCCTTCTACCGCAGCTATTACGCCGGGGTGGACAAGGTGGAAGCCGACGGCGACCGCCGCGTTCGCTTCTCCTTCAAGCCCGGCAACAACCGGGAGCTTCCGTTGATCGTCGGCCAGTTGCCCGTGCTGCCCAAGCATTATTGGGAAGGCAAGGAGTTCCAGGCGACGACGCTCACCCCGCCGCTGGGCAGCGGCCCCTATCGGATCGCGTCCTTCGATCCGGGGCGCAACATCTCCTACGAACGGGTGCCGGATTACTGGGGCAAGGACCTGCCGGTGAATGTCGGGCGGAACAACTTCGGCACCATGACCTACGAGTATTACCGGGACGCCAGTGTCGCGCTGCAGGCCTTCCGCAGCGGCCTGTATGATTTCCGTCTGGAGAACGTCGCCAAGACCTGGGCCACCGGCTACGACTTCGAAGCGGTGCGCGACGGCAAGGTGGTGAAGGAGGAGATCCCGAACGAGGTGCCCGCCGGCATGCAGGGCTACGTCTTCAACACGCGCCGTCCGGTTTTCGAGGACAGCCGCGTCCGTTGGGCCATCGCCCACGCCTTTGACTTCCAATGGACGAACCAGACCCTGTTGTACGACGCCTACAAGCGGACCGAGAGCTATTTCGAGAACTCGCCCCTGCAATCGAAGGGCCTGCCGGATGAACGCCAACTGGCCCTGCTGGAGCCGTGGCGCGGCAAAATACCGGACGAGGTGTTCCTGAAGCCCTACGAGGCCCCCAACGCCGAGGGGCAGAACGGGTTGCGCCGCATGCTTCTGGAGGCCAAGCGCCTGCTGGACGACGCCGGACTGAAGATTCGCGACGGCCAGCGGATCTTCCCCGCCGGCTCCCCGGCCGAGGGCAAGCCGCTGACCTTCGAGATCCTGCTCGACAGCCCGACCTTCGAACGGGTGACCCTGCCGTTCGTGGAGAACCTGAAACGCCTGGGCATCCAGGCCAACGTGCGGACGGTGGACACGGCGCAGTACGAGAACCGCATCCGCGACTTCGATTTCGACATGACGGTCCATGTCTGGCCTCAGTCGCTGTCGCCGGGAAACGAGCAGGCGGGCTACTGGGGTTCGAACGCCGCGGATCGCCCCGGCAGCCAGAACCTTGCCGGAATCCGCAACGAGGCGGTGGATGACCTCATCACAAAAATTGTCCAGGCGGGCAGCGAGGAGGAACTGAAGGCGTCGGTGGCGGCGCTCGACCGCGTGCTGCTGTGGAATCATTACGTCGTGCCGCAGTGGTATTCCGGCGTCTATCGCGTGGCCTACTGGAACCGGCTGAAGCGGCCGGCCACGCTGCCGCCCTATTCCCTGGCCTTCGACGCGTGGTGGCTGACCGATGCCCCGTCGATGGCGGAACAGCAGCCGCGATGAGCCCATCGGATTTGGCCGACGCGGAGGATGGCGGGATGGCCGCGGTTCTGGTGGTCGAGCACGACGCGGCGCATCGCGCCGGCATGGTCGAGACGCTGCGGAAGGCCGGCCTTACGGTTCACGAGGCGGAGGAAGGCCGGGAGGCGTTCGACCGGTTGGAGGCCGGGCTGCGCCCCGACCTGATCGTGATGGCGCTTGGCCTCACGCCGGGAATGAGCGGCTGGGAGTTCCGCGCCGCCTTGTTGCGCGATCCGGATCTGGCGCTCATTCCCGTCTGTGTTCTGATCGAGGCCGGGGAGGAACGCGAAACGGCGGAACATCTGTCAGCCGCCGCAGCTCTGCTTCGGCCGTTCAAGCAAGACCAGTTTCTGGAGACGGTCCAGCGCCACATCGGCCCCCTTCCGCGGCCGGATGTTCCGTGATAGCAACCGGCGGTTCCCTTCCGGTCAATCTGCAAACGGCGTGGCGATGAATTCAGTGGACAAGGCACAGGCGATCCTCGTCGTCGAGGACAACGTGCTCATGCGCAAGCTGTTCGTGCGTTGCCTGGAAGAGGGCGGCTATTCCGTCGACGAAACGGACGATCCGCGCACCGTGCTGGACCGGATGCGTGCCAGGACGCCGGACCTTGTCGTGATGGACGTGGTCATGCCGAACCTGTCCGGCGTCGAGTTGATCAAGCAAATCCGCGCCGACCATCAGCTGGCGCCGACCCCGGTGGTCGCGGTGACGAACCTCGGCACCCCGGCCGACAAGCGGCGTCTGGCCGATGCCGGCTTCGACGCCCATGTGTCGAAGCCGATCAAGCCGAAGGATTTTCTGGAGACGGTTGCCGCCATGCTGGACGAAGCCAAGCGTGGAAGCCGAAACTAGGCCGTGAACTCATGAAAGGCAGACCGTCGCGGCATTCGAATGGCGACGGTCCTTTTGCTGTGGACAAAATTTCGGCTCAGATTGAACTCGTGCGCAGCCGACCCTCGTAATCACGTTTGCCGAGCGGCACACCTCGCGAACGCAGGATGTTGTATGCGGTGACGGCGTGGAAATGAAAGTTTGGAAGAGAGAAGGAAAGGATAAAGGTCTCCGGCGTGAAAGAGAGCCGTCGCGGGCCGATCTGGAGGTCTAGCTGCTTGCCGGCGCAATCGTTAATCTCTTCTGGAATGAACGCCTCCAGCGCTGTTTCTGCTTTACCGATCATCGCTTGCAGGTCAGTGAAAGGAACAGGCCCGACCAAGGCGGGAGGGGTGAACGCGCCGGTCCTGAGAGCCTCGACCCCCCATACGGAGTGATGCCATGCCGCTTCGATCTGAAAATGAAATGGTGCCATGTCATCGAAGAGGCGGGTGTTCACGAAATCATCGGGATCGACACCGATGTTTGAAAAGTGGGTGGTCGCGCGGTCGAGAAAGCCACCGACGGATTTTATGGTTTGCAGGAAAGTCGGCACGCTAAGGTCGTAGAGCGATGTTCCCATTGCCTCCCTCTTGCAAACAATTTTCATCATGGTGAGCATGCGGCGTGACGGCCACTGCGGCAAGCCAAGCGCGGTCATAGGCTGGGGGCTTTGCCCGTTGGGTGGAACCCAGATTCAGCATCAGCATGAGCCGATGCGATCTGATACCGAAGGCGTTTGATGAGTTCCATCAAACGCCTTCGGTACAAACCCGACAGCACATTGCACAGCAATGTGCGAGAGGGGCATACGGCCGGCCGATCATGGAACTCTTCATGCGCCGGCCG
>JAEZPL010000279.1 GCA_023413605.1 Pseudomonadota bacterium | reverse complement strand
AGCCCATCTTCGACAGGTCGGCCTTGGTGGTGTAGCCCCACAGGCTCATGCCGGCGAACATCGCCGCGGTGATGAAGAACACCCGCGCCACGCTGGCCCCGGTGAAGACCAGGAAGATGGAGGCCATGGAGACGCCCATCACGCCGCAGAAGGCCCAGAACAGACCCTGCAACGCGCTGGCCGACATGGCGTGGAAGCGCCAGGACAGGACCATGATGAAGGCCAGCGGCGCCAGCATCACCACCCACTTCAGCGGCGTGGTGAAGATCGGCACGTAGAGCGCCGGCGTGCTGGCGACGAAGAAGGCCACCAGACCGGTCACCCCCAGCCCAAGCATCATGAAATTGTAGACCCGCAGCATGTGCTTGCGCAGGCCCTCGTCGAACGCCGCGCCGTAGGCATGGGCCGCGGTGTCGTATTGATTGCCGTAATAGGGTCCGCTCATCGTTTCACCATGGTGTTCGGAATGCTGATATCAAAACCACGCCAGACGGGCGTCGCGGGCGTGGGCCAGGATCTCGCTTTCGGGCTGGTCGCCGCACAGCGCGTAGACCGTCGTCCCGATCTGCCAATAGGCGACGGAAATCTCACCGATCCGTTCCGTTTGCGGCTCGGTCACCGCAAAGCGGTCGACCTCGCTGGCGAACAGCGTGATCAGCTCTGACCGGCCGAAACGGTACGCCGCCTGAACCGCCACCCCGCCTTCCCAGGCCACCGTGCGCAGCCCGTCCGGGGCGCGGGCGATGTCCAGTTGGGGCAGCGGCACCGCCACCTCCGGATCGTGCGAGTTCAGGCGGTTGAACAGGGAATGGGCGGCCTCGGCGAAGGGCTTGAAGGAAATCTCGCTGTGCAGCGCCTGCTGGTGCGTCTGCGCCGCGATGGTGATGTAATGGGTGGCGGCGTGGGCGGTGGCCACCGGGTTGACCGACAGCGATTGCACCGTGCCATGCGCCGCCCAGCCAAGCCCGACCAGGCACATGGCCGCCACGGCGCGCCGCCCTTTGCCGCTTCCGTTCGCGGTGCGCGAGCGCACCCGCTTGATCGTCTCCACGATCGGACGCCGCCACATGGATCCCCACAGGCGCCGCCGCGGGTGCGGCGCGTCCATAGCCACCGGAGGGGCCATCGGAGAGGCTCCCGGCGGTACGGCCGCCGGGGAGGAGGCCGGCTGCTCGGCGCTGCGCGGGACTGCGTGGAACGGGTCCGGCCCCGTCATGAACAGGTGGATCTCGTCGCGCACCCGCATGTCGTGCATGACCCGCGCGGCAATCTCCGGGTTGTTCTCCAGGTAGGCCTCGACCTCGATGCGCCGCCGGGCATCGAGCTCGCCGTCCACATAGGCGTTCAGATCGATGTCGCTGATCGGTTCGTTCATCGCTATTTCACCACACGCAACGAAGGGCGGGAGCGTTCTCCCGATGAACTCGGCTGCTGGTCGCCGCTGGTCGCGACGCGCAACGCGTCGCGGGCACGGCCAAGCCGCGACATCAAGGTGCCGACGGGCACGCCCAGACATTCGGCCGCGTCCTTGTAGGACATGCCGTCGAGCGCAACGAGCACCAGCGCCTCGCGCTGATCAACCGGCAGGTTCATCAGCGCGGCGATGGTCTGGCCCAGATGCACATGGGTCAGCTGCGGTGCCGGCGATGCCTCGTCCGACATGGAGATCAGCTCGCCGGTGGCCTGCCGTTCCGCCTGCTGGCGCCGCCAGCGATCCACGAAGGTGTTGTGGACGATGGCGAGCAGCCATTTCCGCAGGTCCCGACCACTCATGTAGGAGTCGGCACCTTCGATGGCCTTGACGAGCGATTCCTGGACGAGGTCCTCGGCTTGATCGGGGTCGCGCATAAGGACCAGGGCGTAGCGTCTCAGAACGTCCAAATGCTGTCCCAGCTCGTCTTTCATCACCTTCCCTGTCCGACCTTCTCCTTCGCATACGCGGGATGAGGTCCTTTAATCCCTCTCACTTTTGAAAAAATGGAGACGCCGCCTCGTCCTTCACCCCCTCGGCCCGCCGCGCCCCCCACCAGCCGAGCAGCGCCGCGGCCAGCAGAACCGCCGCCGCGATGAGGAAGGCGGCGCCGGGGTGCGGCAGGATCGGTGCCTCCCCGACCGAGACGCTGTAGACCATTCCGAAGAACAGCGGCGACAGGATGCCGGCCAGGCTCGCCACGCTCATGCTGGCGCCCTGGAGTTGCCCCTGCTCCTGCTCCGACACGCGTTGCGTCATCAGCGACTGGAGCGTCGGCATGGCCAGCCCCCACAGCGCGTTCGGCAGCAGAGCAAGCGTGAACAGCAGGCCGGTCGGCGCCAGCCCCATGCAGGCGATGCCGACGGCACCGCCGAACAGGCCGAAGATCATGGTGCCGCGGTCGCCCAGCCGCTTCACCACGCGCCCGACCAGCAGCCCCTGCACCGTCATGTCGAGCAAACCGGCGAAGGCCAGCAGCAGCCCGACCTCCCACGCGCTCCAGCCATAGCGCAGGCCTGCGTAGAGCACGAACACCGCGGAAAAGACATGGTGCGCGAAGTGAAGCAGGAAATTGACGATGGCGAGGCCCGACAGCTCCGGGTGGGACCGCAGAAGCTTCAGCGCCCCGAACGGGTTGGCCCGCTTCCACGAGAAGGCCATGCGGTTCTGCGGCGGCAGGGATTCCGGCAGAACGAACAGCCCATACAGGAAGGCGACGCCGCTCATCGCGCCCGCTGCCCAGAAGGGCGCGCGCGGCGACAGCTCACCCAGCAACCCGCCGAGGAACGGCCCCGCGACAAAGCCGGCGCTGAAAGCGGCCCCGATCAGTCCATAGGCGCGCGCACGCTTTTCCGGCGGGGTGATGTCGGCCATGTAGGCGAAGACGGTGGTGAAGCTGGACGAGGTGATGCCGGCGACCGCACGCCCGACGGCCAGCCACCAGAGGTTGGGCGCTAGCGCCATCAGCACATAGTCCGCGGCCAGCCCGACCGTGGACAGCAGGATGACCGGTCGCCTGCCGTAGCGGTCCGACAGCGAGCCGATGACCGGCGAGGCGAAGAACTGCATCAGCGCCCACAGCGCGACCAGCGCCCCGTTGATGGCCCCTGCCCCGGCGTTGGACCCGGAGAATTCCTCGATCAGCGACGGGAGCACCGGAATGACGATACCCATCGCGACGATGTCCAGCGCGGCGGTGACGAAAATGAAAGCGATGGCGGCCTTGCGCCCTGAGGCTGCGAGGACTGTCATGACGGTACCCTACGACATCAGGCGAACGGTTCGGACGTATGGTCCGCGCCCTTGTGGCTCAGAGAGTTTGCTTTGGACGGGGCATCCACGCTCAACCGTCCATGGTTCTGCCGCCCGACGGCGGAGATTGGGGCCATCGGGGAGGGAGGGACGATACCTTAGGTGGCGGCCGAAGTGGAGCGTTATTTTATCCGACTGCGGATGTGTTGCAAATTTGCAGACGTTGGGGATCAGACCTGCGGCGACGACGGCTGGCCGCCCTTGGCCACCGGCATCACATCGTCCGCAGACAAGGCGCCTTTTCAAATCTGCGCTTCGATTGCGGCCTTGTCGATCACCGACCAGACCCTTTTGATCCTACCGGCCTCGAACTCGTAAAAGACGTTCTCGGTGAACGATACGGTGCGTCCATTGACCGGAAGGTCAAGAAAGCTCCCCTTCGGCGTGCACTCGAACCTGAGGCGGGCGGCGATGACCGGCGGCTCGCAAACCAGCAGCTCAGCCTTGAACCGGAGATCGGGTATTTGCAGGAAATCGTTCTCCAGCATGGCCCGATACCCCGCAATGCCGATCGGGCGGTCGTTGTGACGCACCTCGTCATGCACGAACCCGCCCAAGCGCGGCCAGTCCTGCGCGTTGAGGCAGTCAAGGTAGGCCAGATAAATCGACCGAAGCTCGGCGCTGGTCATGCGAGCAGACCTCCAGGACGGCTGATCAAGGCTGCCCGGCGTAGGCCACCCAGCCTTTGATGCTCAAACCAGCATAGAACAGGCTGACATTCGAAAACCCCGCATCGCCCAGCATTGTCACCTCCACCGGGGAGAGGATTGTCAGCGTGCTGCCGACGGCCTGTCGGGCTCTCTCGGCACGGGCAGGGTCCGTTCCATTCGACAGGCCAAAGGCGACATGGCGGGCGATCCAGAGCGACCGCTCCGGCTCGGTCTGCGGGAAGCTGAGATGGACGAGGACGAGGGGCGCGCCGTCCTTCAGACGACGCCGGAGTTGCTTGAGGGTTGCGAGCCTTTGGTCGTACGGGATGAAGTGGAAGGTCAGAATGGATGTCGCGGCATCGAACGGACCCTCCGGGGCGTCTTCGATATAGCCCTCATGCAAACGGATGCGGGAGGCATGCTGGCCGACGACCTCCCCGGCCAGCCGGAGCATCTCGGGGGACGGGTCCACCCCATCGAACGGCCAGCGTGGATGCGCTTCCGCGAGCGCCTTGAGCTCCTGCCCACCGCCGGCTCCCAGAACGAGCACCCGGCCCTCCGGCGGGGTGCGTTCCGCGAGCAGCAGCGACACCATACGGTGAAGGCTGGAATAGCCCGGAACCTGTCGAGGCGGCCCCTCGGAGTAGGAATGTGCGGAATGCGCATCAAAGGCGGGCGGCATCATGATGAGATTTCCCTGCCAGGAAGGTCGACACGGTCATCCGTGGAATGGAAAGGCGAACCCGCGGCCGGCACAGACGATGCCGACCACGGTCACCGTACGAAGAGTTCCGATCTCAGAGCGGCTCTTTCGACACCGTGCCAATGAAGGACCGCAGGTCGGCCAGCATCAGCTCCGGCTGCTCCCAGGCGGCGAAGTGGCCTCCCGTAACCATCTCGCTCCAGTGCACGATGGTGTAGGTCTTCTCGGCGAAGCTGCGCGGCGTCGGCAGGAACACCGGATCGGGGAACGCCGCGACGCCCATCGGCACCCGAATGCGCGTCCCGGCGGGAAACCGATCCGATCCCTCCAGGCGCTTGCCATGGTAGATCCACGTCGCGGTCACCACCGCCGATGGCGCGACATAGAGCATGATGTTGGTCAGCAGTTCCTCCTCCGAGAATTTGCTCCAAAGGTCCGGGCTGCCATCTGCGGTCGACGGAAGATCGGCCCATTTGCCGAATTTTTCGAGGATCCAGCCGGCCGCGCCCACCGGACTGTCGGCGATCGCAACCCCCAGCGTCTGCGGGCGCGTCTCCTGCTGATGGTTGTAGCCGGTTTCCCAGTCGAGAATGGCCGCACGGCGGGATAACAGCTCCTTTTCCTCCGGGGTCGTGGGGACGGCATCGTCGGCGTAAATGCTCACCATGTTGATGTGGAAGCCGAGCAGCGCGTCGGGATTCGTGAACGCCATCCAACTCGCGATGTGCGCACCCCAGTCGCCCCCCTGGACGACATAGCGTGTCCGGCCGAACAGCCGAACCATAAGTCCGTGCATGAGTTCGGCTGCCCGGCGCGGGCCGATGATGCCGGGAATCGGATTGGAGAAGGCAAAGCCCGGCAGCGAGGGAACAACGACGTCATGCCCATCGGCAGCCAACGGTTCGAGCAGCCGCTCAAACTCAAGAAAAGAGCCGGGCCAGCCGTGAAGGAGAAGAACCGGCGGCCTGGCCCCGTCTCCCTTCACCCGGTCTCCCTTCACATGGACGAAATGGAGGGGAACGCCGTCGATGTCGGCCAGGAAGTTGGGGAGCTGGTTGAGCCGTCGTTCGACCGCTCGCCAGTCGTAACGGTCTCGCCAGTAGGCGACGAGCCGCTTGAGATCATCAATCCCGACGCCTGATCTCCACCCCCCGGCGTCCGGAAGCTGGCTCCAGTCATAGGCATCGACTTTTGCCCTGATCGTCGCGAGCCGTTCGTCGGGAATGTCGATCGTATAGGGCGAAACCATGTCCTTCTCCTCGTTGTGCCGCCCCTCGAGACGGCCGGCGCCGGGTGGTCATCCGGAACCTGTCCCTGTGCCGGCCACCTCACTGGGCCGTCATGCGATGCTCAGGCCGTTATGCGTGACCGTAGCTCCACGCTCCGGACGCGCCGAGCGCCTCCGCGAAGGCCTTGCGCCCACTCCCCGCCAGCCAGGACCGGAAGGACAGCAGGCCGGGATTGATCTCCCGCAGGGTCTTGAGGTCCGCGTTGCCCGAGAGCCTTGCGGCATCCACCAGGTCCGTCAGCTTGGCCAGGAAGGGATTCGAGGCCAGCACGTCATCCGTGAACCGCGCATAGGTCACGGGCCGTCCTGCGGCTTCGGTGAACAGCGCCCCCAGTTCCTGCCCCGTTACCGTGTCGCTCGCGACTTCATGCGTTGCCCCGCCAAACCGTACGGGATCGGAAAAGATGGCGGCGACGATCCTGCCGATGTCCTCGACCGCGACAAGCTGCATCGATTGATCCGGCCGCATGAAGAAGTTGAAGCGTCCCTCAGGGCAGCAGAACGACACGTCCCAGAATGGAGTTGCCTTCCGCGTAGGCATGCGCAATGGCCGCGTCGACCAGGGCGAACTTGCGGTCGATCGTGACCTCGAGTTCATTCCTGGCCGCTCTCTCCAGCATGTGCGAGACCGTCCGATAAACCTCCGGCTTCGCAAGCTGAGTGCCCATGAAGACGCCCATGAGCGTCTGGTTTGCCTGAAGCGCGGACCAAAGATCGACATCGAGGGCCGCTCTCCCGGCGTTCCCGACGAAGATCAGGCGTCCCTCCGGCTGCAAAGATGCCAGAGACGCTCCCAAGGTCGATCCAACCGGGTCCACGGCGAGGCCAACCCCCCGTCCACCGGTCAGGCGCATGACCTCTTCAGCCACGTCGGTCGTGCGGTGGTCGATCGCGTGGGTGAGGCCAAGAGCCGCCAGCCGTTGCGCGCGTTCCGTTCCGGAGACCGTCGCGATCACGGTTGCCCCGGCCTGATGCGCCAGTTGGACGGCCGCGAGACCGACACCGCCGGCACCGCCTTGCACGAGCACCGTTTCGCCCGCGCCCAAGCCACCGCGCGTGAAAAGGCAGTGGTAGGCGGTTCCGAACGAGATGGGCAGAGCGGCAGCCGCCGCCATGTCCAGACCGTCCGGTACGGGCCAGGTTTTGGATGCCTGGACAGCGCGCAGGGCGGCGTGGGAGCCGCTCAGGTCGAAGCTTGTCACCTTCTGCCCGACAAATCGGTCATGAACCTGCGGGCCGACGGCGATGACTTCGCCCGCGGCTGCGTACCCCAGAACATAGCCCGGTGACGGCGGATTCGTGGACGCCCGGTTGATGAGGTCGCCGCCTTCGATGGACACGGCTTCAACCCGGATCAACACACCATCGGGTGGACAGGGAGGATCGGCAACATCCCTGCAATGCAAGACTTGCGGTCCGCCCGCCATGTCGTAAACGGCTGCCTTCATCGGTTGTTTTCCAGTGCTTTGGCTCAATCGGCCTGTGGAACCCGTGCGATCACCTTGATCTCGAAATCGAAACCGGCGAGCCAGTTCACGCCGACAGCGGTCCAGTTGGGATAAGGCTTCTCAGGAAACATCTTGTCTTTTACAGACATGACGGCCCCGAACTGGGCTTCCGGATCGGTGTGGAACGTCGTCATGTCCACGATGTCGTCGAAGCTGCCGCCGACCGCCTTCAGAACCTTGTCAAGGTTGTCGAAGGCAAGCTGAACCTGCTTTGCGAAGTCGGGCTCGGGCGAGCCGTCCTCGCGGCTGCCGACCTGCCCCGAGACGAAGAGCAGATCGCCGGATCGGATGGCCGCGGAGTAGCGGTGGATCTCGTAAAGAGCCTGCCGGCCGGCAGGAAAGATGGCTTCACGCTTGGACATTCACGTCTCCTTGTTCAGAGCTCAGATCCGGTGCCCCCGGATTGGAGGCTCGTACCGATCGGGTGTCGGCATCGGCCGCGCTGGAGAAGGAGATAGCAGCCCTGGGGCTGTGCGATTAGACGTTGAAATCGGCATGGGTTGATGCAAGATCGCCATCAATGACGCGCCCCTCCCTCAACGATCTCGCCGCCTTCGTGGCGGTTGCCACCCATCGCAGCTTTCGCCGCGCGGCGGATGAACTCGGAACGGCGCCATCCACGCTGAGCCACGCGATGCGGGGCCTTGAGGATCAACTGGGCGTACGCCTTCTCAACCGTACGACCCGCAGCGTCTCGCCGACCGAAGCAGGGCTTGAGCTGCTCAGCCGTCTGCAAGTTGCGCTGACATCCCTGGACGAAGCGCTGGACGCCGCCACCGCCTTCCGAGGCAATGTGGCGGGCCGAGTTCGGATCAACGCACCGCGGGTGGCCGCGGCCGTTCTCGTCCGCGACATCCTCCCGCGCGTGGCGGAACGGTTCCCCGAGGTGACCGTGGATCTCGTCGTCGAGGGAAGGCTGATCGACATCGTATCGGGTGGCTTCGATGCCGGTGTCCGGCTTGTCGATTCCATTCCGAAGGACATGATCGCGGTGCCTCTCCCCGTCCCGATGGGGTTCGTCTGCGTCGCATCCCCAGCCTATCTCGATCGCGCCGGTGAGCCGACAACTCCGGACGATCTTCGGCATCACCGCTGCATCGGCCACCGCATGCCGAGCGGCAGGCTGTACCGATGGGAGTTCGAGCGGGCCGGGCAGGAGTTGACCATCGATGTCAACGGCCCCGTGGTTCTCGACGACGAGGAGCTGATGGTGGACGCGGCCGCGCAGGGCTTGGGGATCGCGTATGTGGCGAGCTGGGCTGCCGAAGCCGCGCTCGCGGAAGGGCGCTTGCGAACCGTGCTGCCCGCCTGGATGCACGGGCCGGAGAGGGTGGCGGTCTACTACCCCGGGCATCGCGCCGTGCCGCCGGCCCTGCGGGCCTTCCTGGACGTCGTCAGGGACGGGCAGGTCCAGTCGCCGCCGCGGACGGGCGGAGCCGCCCTGCCGAGGTCTCAGGATCAAGGGGGCCAGACAACACGAGCCTGAACGAGCCGACATCCTTCCAAGGCACGCTCAACAGAACGATCACAGCAGCGTCAGTTGATCCCCAGGCGCGGGCGGCGCCTTGAAGTCGGCGCAGTTCAGATCGGCGTCGCGCGCGTTCAGGCCGAAGCGCTTGCAGGCCAGCTTGAAGCGCTTCGACAGCAGCTCCGCGATGGGGCCGGAGCCCTTCATGCGGCTGCCGAACTGGGACTTGTAAAGCTCCCCGTCCCGGCACTGCCGGATCAGGCTGAGCACCCGCTCGGCCCGGTTCGGGGCATGGACGCGCAGCCACTCGTCGAACAGGTCCGCAATCTCCAAGGGCAGGCGCAGCAGGATGTAGTTGGCCTGCGTCGCCCCGGCCTCCGCCGCCGCCTGGAGGATCGATTCCAGCTCGTGGTCGTTCAGCGCCGGGATCATCGGGCTGGCCAGCACGGCCACCGGCACGCCGGCCGCCGTCAATTCCCGCATGGCGTCCAGTCGCCGGTGCGGCGTGCTTGCCCTCGGCTCCAGCCGGCGCGCCAGATCGCGGTCCAGCGTGGTGATGGACAGGGCGACGTTGACCAGCCCCCTCGCCGCCATCGGCGCCAGGATGTCCAGATCGCGCAGCACCAGCGCCGACTTGGTGATGACCATCACCGGCTGGTTGAAATCGCGGCAGACCTCCAGGAGGGCGCGGGTGATGCGCTGTTCGCGCTCGATGGGCTGGTAGGGGTCGGTGTTGGCACCCAGCGCCAGCGGCTGGCAGCGGTAGGACTTGGAACGCAACTCGCTGGCCAGAAGTTCGGCCGCGTTGGCCTTGCGGAAGATCTTCGTCTCGAAATCCAGGCCGGGCGACAGGCCCAGATAAGCGTGGGTCGGGCGGGCGAAGCAATAAATGCAGGCGTGCTCGCACCCCCGGTACGGATTGACCGACCGTTCGAAGATCACGTCGGGGGAATTGTTTTTCGACAGGATGGACTTTGCCGTATCGTCGAACAGCGTCGTCCGGACGGCTTCCGACAGCACCTCGTTCTCGCCCCAGCCGTCGTCGGACAGCACGCGGGTTTCCCGCTCAAAGCGGGAGGTCTCGTTGCTGATGGCCCCGCGGCCCTTCAGAGGCTGTCGCTTCAGGTCGTCCATGCCGAAACGATATACGCGGCAAACAAGAACGTAAAGCGAACAAATGACGGTTCGGCCGAGACCGACGTTGTGAACCGCCGCTCTGAAGCGCCGATCTGAGCCATCGTTGTGCATCGTTGTGCGGATTGTGCAGCGAACCCACTCTGCACAATCCGCCCGAAAGCCGGATTCTCGTGCCGGAACAGCGTGTTGCGATGGCTTGTCGGTGTGCGTTCGTTGTGCATCCGCAGCAACAGCCCCCCGAGTTCGCTCCCGTCGTTACCCAATGCAACATCGTGCAACGCACGGCAGGGATGTGTCGCATGGGAGATGGGCAGGAGTGACGGAGGCGCACGGACTCAAGACGAAGTGCGGGCGTTGGTGGGGGCGATGGTACTGAAAGACCGGGAACAAAGCAAGATCGGCGCCGGCCATGCCCAAAGAAACGCACGAGGAGAGGATTGTCCTTTCCTAAGACACCCGTCATCCTTGCGAAGGCGGGGAACCAGAGCTTCCCGTTGGCGCAAGTTGTGCAAAGTCCTGGATTCCTGCCTTCGCGGGGATGGCGTTAATCCAAAGAATCGAATCATATCTTCAAATACGATTGTCTTGCGGCTCCGCTCTTGACGCCGCCCTCCGCCATGCCTAGTTTCCCGGCCATGACCGAGCGCACGCACCAGACCAGCCGCTATTATCCGCTGTCCTCATAGGGCGGCGCGTTCAGTCATGACCAAATGAACATGCCGCCGCGGACCGGCGGCATGTGCTTCGACAGATGTTCTCCGGGACGCGGCTTCCCCCTCTTGGAGACCTTCACGATGGCGACCCCCGCCTCCCGATCCGACATCGACGCCGGCGCTTTCCAGTCCGATTTCCTGCGCACGCTCGCCGAGCGCGGCTTCCTGCACCAGGGCAGCGACCTGTCCGGGCTCGACGCTTTGCTGCGGCAGGGCCCGGCCAGCGCCTACATCGGCTTCGACGCGACGGCGGACAGCCTGCATGTCGGGCACCTGATGTCGATCATGGTGCTGCGCTGGTTCCAGCGGACCGGGCACAAGCCCATCGTGCTGATCGGCGGCGGGACCACGCGCATCGGCGATCCCAGCTTCCGCGACACCAGCCGCCCGATGCTGGACGACGCGCAGATCGCCGCCAACATGGCCGGCATCGGCCGGGTGTTCGCCAAGTACCTGAGCTTCGGGGACAGTCCGACCGACGCCGGGTCCACCAATGCGGTGATGGTCAACAACGCCGACTGGCTGGACGAGCTGCGCTACATCCCCATGCTGCGCGACGTGGGCCGGCATTTCACGGTCAACCGCATGCTGAGCTTCGACTCGGTCAAGCTGCGGCTCGACCGCGAGCAGCCGCTGACCTTCCTGGAGTTCAACTACATGATCCTCCAGGCCTTCGACTTCCTGGA
>JAEZPL010000266.1 GCA_023413605.1 Pseudomonadota bacterium | reverse complement strand
TGGCCGGCGTCACCGGCTCCGCGTCGGGCGGCATGAGCATCGCGCTGGCCGCCATGGCGGACCAGTTCATCACCGCCGCCAACCACGCCGGCATTCCGATGGAAGTGCTGCACCGCGTCGCCTCCATGGCCAGTGGCGGCATGGACACGCTGCCGCACAACGGCGCCGTCATCACGCTGCTGGGCGTGACCGGGCTGACGCACCGCCAGTCCTACGGCGACATCTTCGCGATCACCTGCATCAAGACGCTGGCCGTCTTCGTCGTGATCGCCGTCTACTACCTGACCGGGATCGTCTGAGATGAAAAAACTCATTCAACTGGCCGACGCCGTGGCGCTCATCCCCGATGGCGCGGTCCTGATGGTCGGCGGCTTCATGGGGGTGGGCACGCCCCCCCGCCTGATCGACGAACTGGTCCGCCAGGGCAAG
Organism: Pseudomonadota bacterium; assembly: GCA_023413605.1. Taxonomy (GTDB): domain Bacteria; phylum Pseudomonadota; class Alphaproteobacteria; order Azospirillales; family Azospirillaceae; genus Azospirillum. The sequence continues at coordinate 10,345 of JAEZPL010000266.1, read as the reverse complement.
CGCGGCCTGACCGTGATCGCCAACGACACCGCCCTGCCGGGCGTCGGCGTCGGCAAGCTGATCGCCGCCAAGGCCGTGGCCCGCGTGATCGCCAGCCACATCGGCCTGAACCCCGAAACCCAGCGCCAGATGATCGCCGGCGAGACGGAGGTGGAGCTGGTGCCGCAGGGCACGCTGGCCGAGCGCGTGCGCGCCGCGGGCTTCGGCCTGGGCGGCGTGCTGACCCCGACCGGCGTCGGCACCGTGGTGGAGGAGGGCAAGCCGACCGTCGAGGTGGACGGCAAGACCTTCCTTCTGGAAAAGCCGCTGAAGGCCGACTTCGCGCTGATCAACGCCAAGCGCGCGGATTACTACGGGAACCTCGAATACGCGCTGACCGCGCGGAACTTCAACCCGCTGATGGCGATGGCGGCCGAAACCGTGATCGCCGAGGCGGAGGACATCGTGCCGGTGGGCGTCATCCCGCCGGACGCCGTCGCCACCCCCAACGTGCTGGTCGATTACATCGTCGCCAAGGAGCGCCGCCATGGATGAGAAAACCCTGATCGCCAAGCGCGTGGCGCTGGAACTGGCCGACGGCAATCTCGTCAACCTGGGCATCGGGCTGCCGACGCTGGTGGCGCGCTACATCCCCGCCGGCCGGCACGTGTTCTTCCAGTCGGAAAACGGCATCATCGGCATGTCCGGCCCGATCGCGGGCGCGGAGAACCCCGACCTGACCGACGCGGGCGGCAGCCCGATCAGCGCGCTGCCGGGTGCGGCGTCCTTCGACAGCGCCATGTCCTTCGGGCTGATCCGCGGCGGGCACCTGGACATCACCGTCCTGGGCGGCCTGCAGGTGGACGAGGAAGGCCGGCTGGCCAACTGGATGGTGCCGGGCAAGATGGTGCCGGGCATGGGCGGGGCGATGGACCTCGTCTCCGGCGCCAAGCGCGTGATCGTCGCCATGCAGCACGTCGCCAAGGGCGAGTCCAAGATCGTCAAGCGCTGCACCTTGCCGCTGACCTCGGTCCGCCGCGTCGATCTGGTGGTCACCGATCTGGCGGTCATCGAGCCGACGGACAAGGGGCTGCTGCTGAAGGAAACCGCCCCCGGCGTGACCGTGCAGCAGGTGATCGCCGCGACGGCCTGCGAACTGATCGTGCCGGCCAATGTGCCGGAAATGGCGCTGTGAGCGGGACGGAGGGCATGGGCATGCTGAAGGGCAAATCGGCCATCGTCACCGGCTCCACCAGCGGCATCGGGCTGGGCATCGCCCGCTGCCTCGCGGCGAAGGGCGCCGACATCCTGCTGAACGGATTCGGCGACGCGGCGGAGATCGGTGCGCTGTGCGAACGGATCGGCAGCGAATACGGTGTGCGCGTCGCCTACGACGGCGCGGACATGAGCAAGCCGGCCGAGATCAAGGCGATGGTCGCCAACGCGGAGCAGGCGTTCGGCAAGGTGGACATCCTGGTCAACAACGCCGGCATCCAGCACGTCGCCCCGGTGGAGGAGTTCCCGGAGGACGCCTGGGAGCGCGTGATCTCCATCAACCTGTCGGCGGTCTTCTACGGCACGCGCTACGTCCTGCCGGGGATGAAGGCGCGCAACTGGGGCCGCATCGTCAACATCGCGTCGGTGCACGGGCTGGTCGCCTCGGTCAACAAGTCGGCCTATGTGGCGGCCAAACACGGCGTCATCGGCCTGACCAAGACGGTGGCGCTGGAAACCGCGCAGACCAACGTTACCTGCAACGCCATCTGCCCCGGCTGGGTGCTGACCCCGCTGGTGCAGAAGCAGATCGACGCGCTGGCCGATAAGAACGGCTGGAGCAACGAGCAGGCCGGCCGCGAATTGCTGAGCGAGAAACAGCCCTCGCAGACCTTCGTGACGCCGGAGCAGCTGGGCGAGCTGGCGGTCTTCCTGTCGTCGGAAGCCGCGTCGAACATGCGCGGCACCGCCATCAACATGGACGGCGGCTGGCTGGCGCGCTGAACGGTATCGGCTGAACGGTATCGGTTGAAAGAAAAAGGGCCTTTCCCCGGTTGGGAAAGGCCCTTTTCGTTTCGACCCGGTGACCCGGACGGCTGCTTACTGGTAGTGCAGGCCGCCGTTGATGTTCAGGGTCGAGCCGGTGATGTAGCCGGCGATCTCCGACGCGAGGTAGGACACCGCGCCGCCGATCTCGTCCGGGCGGCCCAGGCGCTTCATCGGGACGCTGTCGACGATGGCCTGACGGATGTCCTCGCGGATCGCCATGACCATGTCGGTGCCGATGTAGCCCGGCGCGATGGCGTTGACGGTGACGCCCTTGGTCGCGAGCTCGGCGGCCAGCGCCTTGGTGAAGCCGATGACGCCGGCCTTGGCGGCGGAGTAGTTGGTCTGGCCGGCCTGACCCTTCACGCCGTTCACCGAGGAGATGTTGATGATGCGGCCCCAGCCGCGCTCCGCCATCTTCGGGGAGACCTGCTGGGTGACGTTGAACAGGCTGCTCAGGTTGGTGGCGATCACCGCCTCCCACTGGGCCTTGTCCATCTTGCCGAAGAACTTGTCGCGGGTGATGCCGGCGTTGTTCACCAGGATGTCGACCGGGCCCAGGTCGGCCTCGATCTTCGCGACCATGGCCTTGCAGCTCTCGAAGTCGGAAACGTCGCCTTCGGCCACATAGAACTTGAAGCCAAGGGCTTCCTGCTGGCCCAGCCACGCGGCGGCGGGCTCGAAATTCGGCAGGCAGTTGGCCGCCACGAGGTAGCCGTCCTTGGCCAGCGCCTGACAGATGGCGGTGCCGAGGCCGCCCATGGCACCGGTGACAAGCGCGATCTTCTGAGACATCACAATCGCTCCAGTATTGACACGGCAAGCCCATCGGAAGGCGAGCTTGCATATGGTTACAAGACGCCAAGTTGCTTCAGCGCCTGGACACTGCCGTGTCGTTCGCCCTTGGACTGGAAGCACAACCACGGCGGCGGGCGCACCATAGATCAAGAATGGTCATATGCCAATGCGCCGCAACATCATGCCGCGGTGCAAACGCGATTTTTCACAGAATTGGCAGGAAGAATTGCTCACCTCAGGGCTGCCGCATCGCAGCATTGCGGCGGTGCGGCATGGGAAGGGCGGGGGCGAGGGTTACCCTTTTGGCCGTATCCTGGCGCGGGCCAGCTTCTTGTAGAAGGCCGCGCGCGAGATGCCGAGCCGCCGGGCGGCCTCCGCCGCGCGGTGCCCGGATTCCTCCAGCGACCGTTGCAGCAGCGCGTGTTCGAACGCGGCAAAGGCATCGTCGTATGAAGGCAGGGGAGAGGGCAGGGGGCCTGCGGCGGCCGGGGCGGCGGGTGCGGACGCAGGCGTTGCGGGCGCGGATGCGGCCGAAGGGGCGGCCGGTTCGGACAGGACGGGCACCGGCAGCGCCTCCGCGAGATCCTCGACGGTCAAGCTGCGGTTGTCGGTCAGCATGCACACGCGCTCCAGCACGTTGCGCAGCTCGCGGACGTTGCCGGGCCAGGAATGGTGGCCCAGCGCGGCCACGGCCTCGGGCGTGAGCACGCGGCTCGGCATGCCGGTGCGCAGGGAGATTTCCTGGAGAATCGCTTCCGCGATGGCCTCCAGCCCGTGGCCCATCTCCGACAGCGACGGCAGGCGGATGCACAGCACGTTCAGCCGGTAATACAGGTCGGCGCGGAACCGGCCGTCGCGGATGCGCCGTTCCAGGTCCACGTTCGTTGCGGCGATGACCCGCACGTCCACCTTCACGGGCCGGTCGGAGCCCAGCGGCTCGATCTCCTGCTCCTGCAAGGCGCGCAGCAGCTTGGCCTGCAAGGCGAGCGGCATGTCCCCGATCTCGTCCAGGAACAGGGTGCCGCCGTCGGCCGTCTTGAAACGTCCCTCCCGCCCGCGCCGGTCGACCCCGGTGTAGGCGCCGGGCACGGTGCCGAAGAATTCCGCCTCCAGAAGCGTGTCGGGGATGGCCGCCACGTTGACCCCGACGAAGGGTTTGCCGGCCCGCGCCGACAGGCCGTGGATGGCCTGGGCGATCAGCTCCTTCCCGGTCCCGGTCTCGCCCAGCAGCAGGATCGGCGAGTCGTGGCGCGCGGCCAGACGCGCCCGCCGCTTGACGTCCAGGCAGATGGGGCTGTCGCCGACATAGCTTTGCAGCGTGTGGCGCGGCTGCCGGCGGTCGTTGAGGTGGCGCTTCGCCGTTTCCAGCTCCGCTTCCAGCCGGGCGAGTTCGCCGAGCAGGGGCTTCAGCCGGTGCAGGCTGTCGTAGAAGACATAGCCGACCGCCCCGATCACCGATCCGTCGTCGTCGGTCAGCGGAAAGCGGGAGACCACGAACCGCTGCGTGCCGAAGCTCATGACGTCGAGCAGGATCGGCTTTCCGCTTTTCACCACCTGACGCAGCAGGCTGTTGGGGATGACCGCCTCCACTTCCTGCCCGATGGCGGCGGCGGGGTCGCTGATGCCCAGCATCTTGGCGTATTTGGCGTTGATCCAGACGATGTGCCCGGTCCGGTCGATCGCCACGGTGCCTTCCGATTGCCTTTCCAGCGCTTCGAACAGGGAAGGCATGGCCCGCCGCCGCAGGATGTCGGCTTGGCCGACGGCGTCATCGTCAAACACGGCGCGTCACCCCGGAAACTCGGCCTCAAACATCGGCCGGAAACATCGGCGGGACTGTAGCCGAACGGCCCCGCCGCATAAACCTCGGCATGCGCCCGCAGGCACTTCCGTCCGTCAGCCCCTCCGTCCGTCAGTCGGTCTTGGCGGACTTCCGGGCGCGGGTCAGGTCGAAGCGGGAACTGGTTCGTGCGGCGCGGCGCTGGGCGATGGCCCGCTTCACGTCCGGCCCCAGCGTCTGGATGAGGGGCGTCGGGGCGGCGTTCGGAGAGCCGGTCGCGGACTGAGGAGCTTCCGGCGCCCGGCTTTCCGTCTTCGTGACGTCCACTTTCAGGGTTTGGGGGGCCGGGCTTTCCAACGTCACGCTTTTCAGCGGCGCATCGTCGGGTTTCGGAGCTTCCGGTTTTGCCTCGGCCCCGGTCGCCGTGACCGGTGCCGTGACCGGCGGTGCGGTCGGCGCCAGAGGTGGCGCCATGGCCGGGGCGACCGGCTCGCGGGAGGCGGCCTTCGCTGGGTGTGGAGCGGCAGCGCCCGGCCGGGAGCCGCGTCCGGCCCGGAATATCACCCAGCCCAGCACCAGGGCCAGGATGGGAGGCGTCAGCGCCCACATCCCCCATGGGGACAGCGCTTCGGCCCGGCGCTGCCAGCGCTCCTCCCAGAATCGCTGCGTGATCTCCCGGAGCTTGGCGTCGCCCTGGTCCTGCGGGGCGACCAGCGTGGTGCCGTCGGGGAAGCTGGTCCTGGCCATGATGCCGCGCTGCACACCCTCCTCGACGGTGCCGTACGAGGCGTCGTAGGGCTGCGCGATGAAGTCCTCCTTCGAGGTCGAATAGGAATAGAGCCCGGAGAACGGGTGCGCGTCGCGCAGGTCGACATAGCCGGCACCGCCGACCGCAGCCACCCACAGCGCCGTGCCGGCGAGCCAGTACCGCAACATGCCCCGGCTCTTGCTCATCGTCTCATCTCCCCTTTTTTCGTGGCGGCGAATCTAGGGGCTGTGACCGTAAGCGGCCAGGGGCAAAAACCGGCCCGGGCCGATGCGGCCCGCTCAACGCGCCGGTGGAGCGCAAGGCGGGGAGTGGGAAAAGGCCATTCGTCCCATGGCTCCGGTTGTCGGGGGCTGCATATCCCGGAACGCCTCGTGCGCTTTGCTCTTTGACTGCAATCTGAACGCGTTGCCGCCCGCCGATGCCGGGCGGTCCGTCATGCCGATCCGTGTCATGGCATCGATCAGCCTGGCTGTACGGCTTTAGCAGTGGGGTGTTCACGCATGCAGATCCTGATCGTTGACGACGATACGACCACGCTGTTCGTCACCTGCGCCGTCATCCGCCGGATCGACGGTGTGGAGCCAGTCGCCATGACAAACCCGCGAGAGGCCTTGTCGTGGCTGGAACAGAACACGCCGGACCTGATCATGATCGACCAGATCATGCCCGAACTCGACGGCATGGCGCTGCTGGAGCGGTTGCACGCGCACCGCCATCTCGCCACCGTACCGGTGGTGATGGTCACGGTCGAGACCTCGATCGGGCTGCGCATCGCCGCGCTGGAGCGCGGCTGCACGGACTTCCTGACCAAACCGATTGTCGTTCCCGAACTGCTGGCCCGCGTGCAGAACCTGTTGAAGCTGCGCGTCCGACGTCACCGAACAGCACGAGGCGGAAGAGGCGCTGCGCCGGGCCAGGGAGGCCGCGGAACAGGCGGTCCGGTTGAAGTCGAAATTCCTCGCCCCGGCCAGCCACGACCAGCGCCAGCCGATGCAGTCGCTGTTCCTGTTCGCGGGCACCCTGCACGGCCATGTGCAGAGCAAGTCCGGACGCGCGGCGCTCGCCCATCTGGAACGCGGGCTGGACGTGATGAAGTCACTTCTGGACAGCCTCCTCGACGTCTCGCGCCTGGACGCGGGCGTGGTGCGGCCGACGTTCGAAGACTTTCCGGTGAGCGACCTGCTCGCCCACATCGCCGCGAGCTGTGCCCCGGTCGCCAGGGGCAAGGGCCTGGACTGGCGCATGGCCGAATGCCGCCTGATTGTTCGCAGCGACCGCGTGCTGCTGGCAACAGCGAACGGGACCGGGCGCAGGGGCTTGGTCTCGGGCTGGCCATCGTGCAGCGGATCAGCCGCCTGCTCGACCATCCCGTGCTTGCGCGTTCGGAGCTTGGGCAAGGCTCCGTCTTCAGCGTCGAGGTGCCCTTGGGCGAAGGGGTGGCCCCGGCCGTACGCCCGCCCTGAGGCGACGCCGTGGCGTCGGCCGGCGGTGACTCGCTTCCTGAACGAGGCCGGCCCGATCCCCGCGTAGAGCCCGCGCCGGTCGAAAGAGACTCCGCCAAGCGGCTTCATGGATGTCTTTCACGATTCGCAGAATGCGCTGCGAAGTGTAGGCCTGCCTTCCAGGACGCGTCTCTTCCGCATCGATTTTCTGAAGAATGGAGCGGCGGGACGTTCGAACGTTGCAAAAAACCTGCAATACCCGAAAGACATTGTGCGGCGCCTTACTTGGCGCAGCATTTGCTATGAACAAGGGGAGTGAAGATACAGTTCTTGATAATAATAAAGAGGGGGTGCGGCATGCGTGATAATGGTCATATCACCAACAGAGAGGTCGAATTTCCGGAAAGTATTCTTCTTGTCTCGCGAACCGATATCAAAGGCCGTATTACTTTCGTGAACAAGGCGTTCGCGGACATCAGCGGCTTCCTCGCCACGGAGCTTGTCGGCGCGCCGCACAACATCGTGCGCCATCCGGACATGCCGCGGGAGGCGTTCGCCAACCTGTGGGAAACGATCAAGTCCGGCCGTTCCTGGGAAGGGGTGGTGAAGAACCGGACCAAGACGGGCGACCATTACTGGGTGAAGGCCGTTGTCACGCCGGTGATGGAGAACGGCGCCGTCACCGAATTCATTTCCACCCGCTCCAAGCCGTCCCGCGAGGACATCGCCGAGGCCGAGCGCGTCTACGCCGCGATCCGGTCCGGCGGCAAGGAATACACCCTGGAGGAAGGGCACATCGTGCGCCGCACCTTGGGCAGCCGGCTGAAGTACCTGGCCAAAAGCATCACCGGGCGGCTCGCCGCGGCGTTCGCAACGGCGATCGCCGGCATGGCCCTCATCGGGGGAATCGGCCTGTTCGGCATGAACGCCTCCAACCAGGCGCTGATGTCGGTTTATGAGGGCGACGCGGTCCACGCGAACCGGATCGCGGACATTCGCGACCGCATGCGCGATACCCTTCAGCAGGTCGCTTTCATGGCCTTCGATCTCCGCAGCGGGGATAAGGCGGCCGTGGAACAGCGCGTCGCGGCCGTTCGTGCGAACCGGGCATGGATCGCGCAGCAATGGCAGACGGTCCTGGCCGCGACAACGCCCGGCGAGGAGATGACTGTGGCGATCCGCGTCGCGGACCGGCGCGCCTCGTTGGACGAGAAGGGGGTGGAGCCGGCCCTCGCCCTGGCGCTGAAGGGCAATGCCGAGGGGCTGGAAAGGCACCTGCACGACACGGCCCTTCCGCTGCTCCAGGCCGCGCAGGACGCCAACGCCGAATTCCTCGCCATGCAGCTGGACGCGGCGAAGCAGACCTTCGAGACGGCGGAGGACAGCTTCCACAGCCGGGTGTTCTGGGCCTCGGCCTTGCTCCTTGTCTGCATCGGTTCGGCGGTGGTGTCCGGCTTCGCCATCCTGGCCTCGATCCGCCGGCCGCAGCGGATGGTGGAGCAACATCTGGACGCCATCGCGCGCGGCGATTTGATGGCGGCGCTTCCCAGCCCGGATGTGGCGGAGTTCACCCGCATCGGCGCGCAGGTCAGGACCGTGAGGGCCAGGATCGGCTACGCCGTCCAGGAGCGCGAGGAACGCCAGCGTCAGGCCGAGGAGGAACGGATCAAGGCCCTTCAGGGCATGGCGGAGACGGTGGAGCGTGAAGCCGGCAGTGCCGTGGAGCAGATTGTGCTGCGCACTGGCGCCATGGCCCAGGACGCCAACGGCATGGCCGGGTCGGCGGAGCGCGTCAGCGTCAACGCCCAGAACGTCGCCGCTGCGGCCGAACAGGCGTTGGCCAACGCCCAGACCGTGGCCGCCGCTGCGGAGCAGCTGGCGGCTTCGATCGGCGAGATCTCGTCGCAGATCGCCCATTCCAACACGGTGGCCCGCCGCGCGGTGGACACCGGCCGGCGGACCCATGACACCATCCATTCCCTGTCGAACGCGGTCGGGCGGATCGGCGACGTGGCGCATCTGATCCAGAACATCGCGAAGCAGACCAACCTGCTGGCGCTGAACGCGACCATCGAGGCGGCGCGCGCCGGAGAGGCCGGGAAGGGCTTCGCCGTCGTCGCCCAGGAGGTGAAAAACCTCGCCAACCAGACCGCCCGTTCCACCGACGAGATCACCCGGCAGATCGCGGAAATCCAGGACGTGACCCGCACCGCCGTCGCGGCCGTGGCGGAGATCGGCGGAACCATCGGAGAGATCGACGAGATCTCGTCCTCCATCGCCGCCGCGATGGAGGAACAGTCCGCGGCCACGCAGGAGATCAGCCGCAACGTCGCGGAAACCTCCAGCGCCGCGCGGGAGGTGTCGGCGAGCATCGCCCTGGTGTCGCAGGACGCCGACCAGACCGGGGCCCAGGCCGCGCAGATGCGCCAGGGCTCGGCCGCCGTGGCGGCCAGCATCGCGGAACTCCGGCGGGTCCTCGTCCGCGTGGTGCGCACCTCGACCAGCGACGCCGACCGTCGGCGCCAGCCGCGCTACCGGGTGGACGAGCCCTGCATGGTGACCATCGGCGGACGTTCCCAGGCTGCCCGGCTGGTGGACCTGTCCGGCAGCGGCGCGATGATCGCCGGGCTGGAAAGCGTGGCGGCGACCGGCCGCGGAACGCTGCGCCTGGACCGCTACGGCGCGCAGGTTTCGTTCGAATTCCGGGACCTGGATTCCGGGGCCGCCCGCGTCGCGTTCTCCGAGGCCGACCCGTTGCTGGGTTCCTTCCGGACCGTCCTCGACCGGCTGACCCAGGGGAGCCGTCCGATCGACAAGGCGGCCTGATCCTGATCCGCCCACTGGGATCCGGCGACACGGATCCGCCCTGCCGAAGGGGAGTCTCCCTTCGGCAGGGCGGTGCCGGTTTCGGTTCCCGATTCATAAGGTCGGCGGGTGAACACGTCCAGCGCCCGCCGTCCGCGTCACTTCTCGCCGAAGGTCTTGCGGTGGCTTTCCAGCATGATCTCGTCGAAGCGGCGGCCGGGCGTGAAGCCCGCCAGGCCGGGCGGGAAGGGAACGCCCTCCGGCATGCGTGGGCAGGGCTCTCCGGTGCCGATCACCTGGGTGATTGGAATGCGGGTGGCGTAGATGGGCAGGGCGTAATCCTCCTCATCGTCGCCGATGCCCTTGTTGCGGATCTTGGCGCTGGCCTCCTCGATCTCCATGCCGACGACCATGGTCGCCTTCAGTTCCTGCGCGGTGCTGGGACGCAGCTCGGCGTTCCGGCCGGGATAGAAGCGGTCGATCATGGCGTTCAGCGCGCGGGCCTTGGCGTCGGGGTCATCGACGATGCGCGCGGTGCCGAAGCACATGGCCGACCGGTAATCCACCGAATGGTTGAAGCCGCTGCGGGCGAGAACGAGGCTGTCGAGATGCGTCACGGTCAGGCAGACCGGGACGCCCGGCTTCTGCACGCGCAGCATCCGGCTGGCCGACGAGCCGTGCCAGTAGAGATGCTCGCCCTCCCGCCAGAAGGCCGTTGGGGTGCAATAGGGC